>JAGXBI010000231.1 GCA_018971155.1 Burkholderiales bacterium | reverse complement strand
GGGCGAGCGACCCGCACCCGTATCTGATGCCGGGCGCCGATCCTGGCGAAGGGTTTCTCAACACGAATTACCAGTTGTTCGGCACCGACGCCCCGGCACACGATGCGATCCCGAACAATCAGGGTTTCGTGCGCAACTTCAAGGCAGCGATTGCCTCCGATCTGGCCAGGCATTACCGCGACTCGCTGCCCGGCACCGAGCCGTCGCAAATCATGGGCATGTACACGCCCGAACTGCTGCCGGTGCTCAGCGGGCTGGCACGCGGCTACGCGGTTTGCGACGCGTGGTTTGCATCGGTGCCGAGCATGACGATGCCCAATCGCGCATTCGCGCTGGCCGGCACGTCGCAGGGGCATCTCGACGACCACGTGAAGATATTCACCTGTCCGAGCATCTTCGGGCGCCTGAGCGAACGGCAGATCGACTGGGCCGTGTTCGGCTATAACCGCGACCCCATCACGCGTCATGATTTTCCCGACACGCAAAGCGCCGACGACAGCCACTTCGGCCATTTCCGCGACTTCCAGGCGCGCGCGGCCGACGGCACGCTGCCGGCGTTCACGTTTCTCGAACCGAGCTGGGATGCCAACGGCAACAGCCAGCATCCCAACTATGACGTGGCCGCCGGCGAACAGTTGATTCACGACGTCTACCAGGCGGTGCGCACCGGCAAGAACTGGCCTCGCACGCTGCTGATCATCAACTACGACGAGCATGGCGGCAACTACGATCATGTCGCGCCGCCGGCGAATGTCGCCGCGCCTGGCGACGGTACGCAGGGAGAATTCGGCTTCGACTTCACCCGGTTGGGCGTGCGTGTGCCGGCCGTGCTGGTTTCGCCGCTGATCGCTCCCGGCACGGTATTCCGCACTTCGTCCACCACCGCGATCGATCATACGTCGGTGCTGGCGACGATTCACCAGCGGTGGGGTACCGCGCCATTGAGCGCGCGCGACCAGGCCGCACCCTCGCTGGGCGACGTGCTCACGCTCACGCGAGCGCGCACCGACGACCCGCTGCAGGGCGTGAGCGTACCTCAGGCCGATATTCATCACCCCAATGCGGCGCGCCCGTCCCGGCTCGACCGGCTGCACGCGGCACGCATCGCTGCCTTGCCATTGCGCAACGAGAAGGGTTTCTACGAGGAAGCGACACCGGACTTGACGTCCAGCAGCGAGCTTGGCGACTTCATCCGCGACCGCTCCGCCGCCTGGCGCGATCATATGCGGCGTCTTCGTCAGCGCCGGCCCGGCTGAGTTGGACCGGGTCTCGTCCGGCCGCCCGGCCGCCTTTGCCCGCGCGCAGTGCTGCGCCGAAGTGTCGCGGCAATCGTACCGATATATTCGGTGTCCGTAGCATGCCTGGTGGATAAGCCGTATGGACGTTACACTGACGGCGAACGATCGGTTTATCGTTCCTCGCCATCCGTACGCCAAAGGAATCCACGTTTTGAAAGGCACCGTCGCCCGCCTCGCCCATTCTGCCCGTCTCCTTATTGCCTTCCTGCATCGCCCGCGCGGCACCCGACGCCTCGTTCGCTGCGCACCGTTTGCCGCGCTGTGCCTGGCTTTGCTTGGCCCGGCAGGCGGCGCACTCGCACGCGAGCGCGCTCACCCGAGTTCACCCGAGGCGCATCACGTCAAGGCTCACCCGCATTCCGTTCGCCATGCCCGACGTCCACCGCGGCCGCACCTGCTCCCGCGCTGCGGCTACAACGCGGCCGCCGCGCGGCGATTGCATTCGCGGGCCATCTATGTGCTGGACGTCAAGTCCAATACGGTTTTGCTGTCGCGCCGCGCCCACGAGGTGCGCCCGATCGCGTCGATTTCCAAGCTGATGATGGCCGTCGTGGCGCGCAGCACGCATCGGCCGCTCAATGGCATGCTGCGCGTAACCGCGCAGGACCGCGACCGCATCAAGTTCACCGGCTCGCGACTGAAGGTGGGCTCACGGCTGTCGCGCCGGGATATGCTGCATATCGCGCTGATGTCGTCGGAGAACCGTGCAGCGGCCGCGCTCAGCCGCGACTATCCGGGCGGGCGGCCGGCCTTCATCGCCGCAATGAACCGCAAGGCGCGCCAGCTCGGCATGCGCCATACGCACTTCGAGAACGCGAGCGGGCTCTCGCCGCACAATGTGTCGACCGCCGCCGATCTGGCCAAGCTGGTCGCATACGCGCATCGCGATCCGCTGATCCGACGCTTTTCCACCGACAAGTGGGATACCGTGCATCCGGGGCGCGGCCAACTCGTATACGTCAATTCCAACGCGCTGATTCGGCTCGGGCATGCACCCATCCAGCTGCAGAAAACCGGCTTTATCAACGAGTCCGGTCACGGCGTGGTGATGCGCATGCTGGTGCGCGGCCGCCCCCAAACGCTGGTGCTGCTGGGCTCGCGCACGCCGCGCGGCGACATCGCCGACGCAATCCAGATCCGCCGCTGGCTCGACTGCTCGCTGAGCTAGGGCGCGACGCACTATGCTCAATGCATTGGCATGCTCTGCAACGTCTTCCACCGATCGTCACCAACCTTTAGCCGATACCGCCATGAAACCGCACCGATCTCTCCGTCTCGCCCTGGTTCTGCTGCTGTGCGGCGCTTTCATGCCGAGCGCGCTGCGAGCCGCGCCGCTGAACGTCGCCTCCGATGCGGCACTGGTGCAGCCGGTGCGCCAAGCCGCCTCGCGATTCACCTCGCGCACCGGCATCGCGCTGAGCGTTCATAGTGTCGACATGGCCCGCTACGCCGCACACGCGATTCACGCGCCAGGCCAGCCGTTCGACGTAGTGATCGTCAACGCCGGCCGCTACGCGGCGCTGGCGCGGCAACATCGCGTCGCCCCGGGCAGCCGCACCGATCTGGCGCGCATTGGCATCGGCGTTGGCGTGCCGGCCGGCCACCCGTTGCCGGACGTCGCCACCGCCGCGGCGTTGCGGCGCACATTGCTGGCCGCGCATCGCGTGGCGCTGGCCGATCCTGGCTCCGACGCACCCAGCGGCGCCAATGCCCTTACGTTATTCGACCGCCTGGGGATCTCCGGGCCCATGAAAGCCAAGGCGGTCCTGGTGTCCGGCCCGCTTGTCGTCACCCAGTTGCAGGTGGGCAAGGCGGACCTGGCGCTGGCCGAATCGACCGTGCTGCAGCAGGCGCCGGGCGTGCAGTTCGCCGGGCCGCTGCCGGGCGCGTTGCAGCAGCCGATTGCCTTCGTGGGCGGCGTTGGCGCACGGGCGCGCCGGCCCGTCGCGGCGCGCGCTTTCCTGGCGTTCCTTGCCGCCGAGCTCGGCACGTCGGCGCGCCTTCGCGAGGCACCGTAAAGCGGGTTGCCGTACCCGCCACCGGCTGGCCAGCTGTGGTAATCTCGACTGCGTCGGCACTCACCTTACCCTGGGACGTGCCGGCGACGGAATGGCGCGGGGCTATCGCCAGGCGCAAGACCGATCCAGTAGAAGCGTGCGACACAATCAAACGTGGAGACCTATCGATGAGCCAATACGGGCCGCTGAAATTGCACGTGCCGGAGCCAACCGGGCGTCCGGGTTGCAAGACTGATTTTTCCTACCTTCACGTCTCGCCGGCCGGCGTGGTGCGGCGACCGCCCATCGACGTGACTCCCGCCGATACCAGCGACCTGGCCTACAGCCTGGTGCGCGTGCTCGACGACGATGGCCAGGCCGTCGGACCCTGGGCTCCGGATCTGAGCCCCGACGCGCTGCTCGCGGGCATGCGGGCGATGCTCAAGACCCGAATTTTCGACGCGCGCATGCTGGTCGCGCAGCGCCAGAAAAAAATCTCGTTCTACATGCAGAGCCTCGGCGAAGAGGCGATTGGCTCGGCGCACGCGCTGGCACTCGAGCATGGCGACATGTGCTTTCCGACCTACCGCCAGCAAAGCATCCTGCTCACCCGCAACGTCTCGCTGGTCGACATGATGTGCCAACTGATGTCCAACCAGCGCGACCCGCTCAAGGGGCGTCAATTGCCGGTGATGTACTCGGTGCGCGAGGCCGGATTCTTCTCGATCTCCGGCAACCTTGCGACCCAGTTCATCCAGGCGGTCGGCTGGGCAATGGCCTCGGCCATCAAGGGCGATACCCGCATCGCCTCGGCCTGGATCGGCGACGGCGCGACCGCTGAATCGGACTTCCACACGGCCCTGACCTTCGCTCACGTGTATCGCGCGCCGGTGATCCTGAACGTGGTCAACAACCAGTGGGCGATCTCGACCTTCCAGGCCCTGGCCGGCGGCGAGGGCACGACCTTCGCCGCGCGCGGGGTGGGTGCCGGCATCGCTTCGCTGCGCGTGGACGGCAACGATTTCCTGGCCGTGCTCTCGGCCTCGCGCTGGGCGGCAGAGCGCGCGCGCAGCAACCTCGGGCCGACGCTGATCGAATGGGTGACCTACCGCGGCGGCGCCCATTCCACTTCGGACGACCCGACGCGTTACCGCCCCAGCGACGACTGGCAGCATTTCCCGCTCGGCGATCCGGTGGCGCGGCTGAAGCAGCATCTGATCGGCCTGGGCGCCTGGTCCGAGGAGGAGCATGAGCGCACGGTGCAGGCGCTCGAGGCCGAGATGGCGGCGGCGCTCAAGGAAGCGCTGTCCTACGGGTCGCTGGCCGACGGCCACATCCCGCCGCTGGCCTCGATGTTCGAGGACGTCTACAAGGACATGCCGCCGCACCTGCGCGAGCAGATGCGCCAGGCCGCCGAGGAGGAGCGCTGAATGGCGACGATGACCATCATCCAGGCCCTGCGCTCGGCCATGGACGTGATGCTCGGGCGCGACCCGCAGGTCGTCGTCTTCGGCGAGGACGTGGGCTACTTCGGCGGTGTGTTCCGCTGCACCGAAGGGCTGCAGGCCAAGTACGGATCGCAGCGCGTCTTCGATTCGCCGATCGCCGAAGGCGGCATCGTCGGCACCGCGATCGGCATGGCGGCCTACGGCCTGCGCCCGGTGGTCGAGGTGCAGTTTGCCGACTACTTCTACCCGGCCTCGGACCAGATCGTCTCCGAGGCGGCGCGCCTGCGCTACCGCTCGGCCGGCGACTTCACGGCGCCCCTCGTCATCCGCATGCCCTGCGGCGGCGGCATCTACGGCGGCCAGACCCACAGCCAGAGTCCGGAGGCGCTGTTCACGCATGTCTGCGGCCTGCGCACCGTGATGCCGAGCAACCCCTACGACGCCAAGGGCCTGCTGATCGCGGCGATCGAATGCGACGACCCGGTGATCTTCCTCGAGCCCAAGCGCATCTACAACGGGCCTTTCGACGGCCATGCCGACCAGCCCGTCGTGCCCTGGTCGGCCCATCCGCGCAGCGAGGTGCCCGAGGGCCATTACCGGGTGGCGCTCGAATCGGCCGCCGTGGTGCGGCCGGGCGCCGACCTCACGGTGCTGACCTACGGCACCATGGTCTTCGTGGCCGAGGCCGCGGCGCGCGAGACCGGCATCGACGCCGAGGTCATTGACCTGCGCAGCCTCTGGCCGCTGGACCTGCCGACGATCGTCGAATCGGTGCAGAAGACCGGGCGTTGCGTCGTGCTGCACGAGGCCACGCGCACCAGCGGCTTCGGCGCCGAGCTCACGGCCCTGGTGCAGGAGCATTGCTTCTACCACCTCGAAGCGCCGATCGAGCGCGTCGCCGGCTACGACACGCCGTACCCGCATGCGCGCGAATGGGACTACTTCCCCGGCCCGGCGCGCGTCGGGCGCGCTTATCGAAAGGTGATGGGGTCATGACGCTTCACACCATCCGCATGCCCGACATCGGCGAGGGCATCGCCGAGGTCGAGATCGTCAAGTGGCACGTCGCGCCGGGCGACCTCGTCGCCGAAGACCAGACGCTGTGCGACGTGATGACCGACAAGGCCGCGGTCGAGGTGCCCTCGTCGATCGCGGGCCGGGTGGTCGAACTCGGGGGCGAGGTCGGGCAGGTGATGGCGGTGGGCTCGGCGCTGATCCGCATCGAGGCCGATGTGGCGGCGGGGTCGAACGCGCCAAGCGCGCCGGCCGCTACTC
>JAGXBI010000007.1 GCA_018971155.1 Burkholderiales bacterium | reverse complement strand
TGGCCAAGACCCGAGCGCGGCAGGATGAGCGCTGCGTGACCGGGGTCTTCAAGATGAATCGCCAGGCCGGTTGGCACCAGTACGGTCTGACCGGGTTCGAGGGTGATCGGCGTCTCGATGCACGCGCGCAAGTCCAAGCCTGCGCTGCCGGGGGTGGCGTAGTGCGGCAATTGGTCCTTGATGCGCGGATCGAGAATTTTGACGTCGAGTTTCATGGTGAGAAGGTTTCAGGAAAGCGGGTTGAGTTGAAATGCCTGGGCCAGCAATTCACATGAGCGCAGGCGAGCCTCATAGCTGCCGGCGACGGTCAGTACGATAATTTCATCGGCGTCGAACTGCGTCCGTAGCGCCTCCATTCGTTCGCTCACGCGCTCTGGCGTGCCGACGATGCTGCGCGAGCGCTCGCGCTCGATGAGCATCAGATCGTGCTCGCTGTAGCGTTGTTCGCGAGCCTGCGCGAGACTGGGTATCGGGGCGTTCAGGCCGTAGGCCATTTGCAGTCGCCTGAGATCGACTGCGGCCTCGAGTTCGGCCGCTTCAGCGTCGGTGTCGGCGCAAATCACGAATAGCGCCAGCGCGCAGTATGGGGATGCTTCGTGCCCCGCGCGAAAGCGTTCACGGTACGCGGCGCTCACGCGCTCGCCGTATTGCGCATTGATGAAATGGGCGAACGCATAGCGGATGCCGAGTTGCGCGGCCAGCAGGCCGCCGAATTCGCTCGACCCCAGCATCCACAATTCCGGCCGGGTTGCCACGGCTGGCTGCAGCAGCACGCCGGCCATGCGGTGGTCGTCGGGCAGATGTCCACCCAGCAGCGCGCATAAGTCCGCCACCTGCTGCGGGAACCGCTCGCCCGCGTTGTATTGGCCGTCGGCCACCGCTTGCGCGGTGCGCATATCGCCACCCGGGGCACGGCCTATGCCGAGATCGATGCGCCCTGGAAACAAGGCCTCGAGCATCATGAATTGCTCGGCAACCTTGAATGGGCTGTAATAGGGCAGCATCACGCCGCCCGATCCAACGCGCAGACGTCGCGTGGCGCTGGCAAGGCGCGCGATCATCACCTCCGGCGCGGGGTTGGCCACGCCGCGCAAGCCATGATGCTCGGCGCACCAGTAACGCGTATAGCCGAGCGCGTCGGCGGCTTGCGCGAGATCGACCGTCGCGGCAACGGCATCGGCTACGCTATGGCCGGCGATCACCGGCGTCTGATCGAGAATGGAGAGTTTGATTGGGGGGCGGGTCATATGAGCGTTGGCGTGGCGAGTGGCGCGGCGTGGACGGGCCGCGGATGCGGCGCCGCACGCGCCGATCATACCATCGGGCTGGCGTGCCTTCAGGCGTTGGCCTGCTCGGTCGCTCGGTCGGCGCGGGCCAGCCGGCTGGCCAGGATCGCCCCGCCGACGGCGCCGAGCGCACCGAACAGGAATATGGCCGCATAGCCAAAGGCGCTGACCACCAGTCCGGCCAATGGCCCAATCAGGCCCAGCCCCAGATCGAAGAATCCGGAATACGCGGCGAGCGCCGCGCCGCGGTTCTGGCTTGGCACATGTTTAATCGCCTCGACCCCCAGCGAAGGGAAAACCAGCGAGAAGCCGACCCCCGTGAGTGCCGCGCCGGCCAGAGCCATCGTCGAGGAGGTCGCGGTCCAGAGCAGTGCCTGGCCAATGGCTTCGACGAGCAGCGATAGCACGGCTACCCGGATGCCCCCGAAACGCTCGACCGAGTGCCCCAGCAAGACTCGCACGCCGATGAACGTGACGCTATAGGCGGTCAATGCGTAAGCTGCGCCGTCCCAATGGCGGCTGGCGTAGAACAGCATGATGAACGCGGCAATCACGGCATAGCCGATGCTGCCCAGCGTCATCGCCAGTCCGGGGCGCCAGACGCGACCCACGACCTTGTGAAACGGCAGGCGCTTGCCGTTGGTGATGGCCGCGGCCGGCAGTCGCCATGCGAGCAGGCCCGCAATCAGCGGCAGGGCGATCACCACGTATGCGACGGCGGTGAAGCCCCATTGTTGCAACAGAGTCGCGCCGGCCGGCGCACCGAGTGCGATGGCCGTGTACATCGAGACGCCCTGCCAGGAAATTGCCTTGTTGGCATGGGCCGGGCCCAGCAGCCCAATGCCCCACGACATGCCACCGGTCAGGATCAGGCTTTCGGCGAAGCCCAGCGTGGCGCGGCCGGCCAACAGAACGCCCAGCGCGATGCCAGGGTGGACCTCGGCGAACGCTGCGGAAATGCGATACAGCACGCCGGCGGCGGCACAGCCGCACAGTCCTGTCAGAACCGCCCGCTTGGGTCCGCGCGTGTCGACCGTGTGACCGGCAAACGAGCGCAAGGAAAGCGTGACCACCGACTGGATGCCGACCGCGATACCCACCATCAGTGAGCCATAGCCGAGGGTCTTGTTGACGTACACGGGGATTACCGGCAACGGCATGCCGATGGTCATGAAGCCGAAGAAGATAATGGCTGCGAGCGACGCCAGCGTGCCGAACACGCTGATGCCGGGCGTTTGTGCTGTCGGGGTGGTCATGCGTGGCGAGGCGCGGCGTCGAGGCGTTGAGCGATTTCCCTGATCAAGGTGTTGGCCAGCATTTGCTTGTCGGCGCGGGGCAGCCGGGTGTGACCGTGAGCGTCAAACAGGATGACTTCGTTGTCGTCGCGCCCGAAGGTGGCCGGCCCCAGATTGCCGATCAATAGCGGAACGCCCTTCTTGCGGCGCTTTTGCTCGCCATGCGCCTCCAGATTGTCGCTCTCGGCGGCGAATCCCACACAGAACGGAGCCTGCGGGCGCTGCGCGACGGCGGCGAGAATGTCGGGGTTTTGCACGAAATCCAGATGTGGCACGTCGTGCCCGTCCTGTTTCTTGATCTTGCTGGCATGCACCTGCGCGACGCGCCAGTCCGCTACTGCGGCCACCGCGATGAAGAGGTCTGCGCCGGCCGCACTGGCCAGCGCGGCCTCGTACATTTGCTGAGCTGTCTGCACATCACTGCGCAACACGCCATAGGGAGTCGGCAACGCGGTGGGACCCGCGATCAGGTGCACGGAGGCGCCTGCCGCGGCCGCTGCGCGAGCCATCGCAAAGCCCATTTTGCCGCTCGAAAGATTGGTCAGCCCCCGCACCGGATCGATCGGCTCGAAGGTCGGCCCGGCAGTAATGGTGACATGCCTGCCGGCCAGCAACTTCGGTTGAAAAAACGCGATGATGGCCTCGAGCAGTGCTTCCGGTTCGAGCATCCGGCCGTCGCCGATTTCCCCGCAAGCCTGGTCGCCGCTGTCCGGGCCCAGCAGAGTGATGCCGTCCGCACGCAACTGGGCAACGTTGCGCTGGGTCGCCGGGTTGGCCCACATTTGGCGATTCATCGCGGGGGCCGCAACGAGAGGACAATCGCGTGCCACGCAGAGCGTCGAAAGCAGGTCGTCGCACTGGCCGTGCGCCAACTTGGCCAGGAAATCGGTCGATGCCGGCGCGATCACGATCAAGTCGGCCTCGCGCGACAGATCGATGTGCGGCATGTTGTTGCCGATGCGTGCGTCCCACTGGCTCGTGAATACCGGGCGTCCCGATAGCGCCTGCATCGTGACCGGCGTGATGAACTGGGTCGCGGCCTCGGTCATGGCCACTTGCACCGTGGCCCCGGCTTTGATGAGCAGCCGCGTGAGCTCGGCAACCTTGTAGCAGGCGATGCCGCCGGTCAGACCAAGCAGGATGGTTTTGTCGGCGAGTTCCATACGTGTCCTTTGTCGACCGGCGGCTCGGCGTCGGTCCGAGCACCGCTGGTGCCGGCCCGACGCATTTGCCGTATCGTTATTTGCCGCGTTTGACGCGGCGCAATTCATCCAGTATCAGCAGTATCGCACCGCATGTGATGGCCGTGTCGGCGGCATTGAACGCCGGCCAGTGCCAATTGTTGAGATGGAAGTCGAGGAAGTCGGTGACGTGCCCGTAGATAACCCGATCGATCACATTGCCGAGCGCGCCGCCGAGGATCAGCGACAGGGCGGTGCAAAAGAGCTTTTGCCCGCTGTGCCGCTTGAGCAGCCAAAGAATGACGACCGCGGCGATGATGCCCAGCGTCGTAAAGAACCAGCGCTGCCATCCGTCGGCCGACGACAGAAAGCTGAATGCCGCGCCCCGGTTGTAGACCAGCACCAGGTTGAAGAACGACGTGATGCGGTGAAATTCGCCATAGGCGAACGTCTTGAGGATAATCAGCTTGGTGATCTGATCGAGCAGGATGACGATGACCGCCACCCCCATCCATGGCGCCAGGCCGCTGCCAGCACCGGCCGAACGTCGAGCCATTTGTTTGCTTGCCATTACGCCGCTCTCCTGGTTTCGCCTGCGCCGAAAAGATTTGAAACGCAGCGCCCGCACAGCGTCGGATGAGCCGCATCGTGACCCACGTCGGCCCGGTAGTGCCAGCAGCGCTCGCATTTCTTGTGGGCCGACGGAGCGACCTGGACGCCCTCCTGTTCGGCGTTCTCGACTTGCGTCACGCGTGCGGCCGAGGTGATCAGCACGAAACGCAGATCGTCGCCGAGGCTGGCGAGAATCTCGTATTTGCGGCCGCTCACCCGGACGTCGACTTCAGCCTGCAGCGACGAGCCGATCTGCTCGGCCACGCGGGCCTCCTCGAGCGCCTTGGTGACGTCCGCGCGAACCGCGCGCAGAAGGTGCCATTTCTCGAGCAGCTCGCTGCCATCGCCAATTTTCGGGTAGGCGTAATACGTTTGCGTGAAAATGGTCTCCTCGCCCGGGGCGAACACCTGCCAGGCTTCCTCCGCCGTGAACGACAGGAATGGCGCCATCACTTTGAGCAGCCCTTGGGTGATGTGGTACAGCGCGTTCTGCGCGGCGCGGCGCGCAGGCGCGTTCGCCGCACTGGTGTAGAGCCGGTCTTTCAGAATATCGAGATAGAAGCCGCCGAGGTCTTCCGAGCAAAATGTCTGCAGCTTGGCCACGACCGGGTGGAATTCGTATTTGTCGTAGTGGGCCAGCAGTTCGGTTTGCAGGGCGTTGGCCAGTGCCACCGAGTAGCGGTCGATCTCCAGCCACTGCTCGGGCGGCAGCGCATGCTCGGCGTGGTTGTAGTCAGCCAGATTGGCGAGCAGGAAGCGCAGCGTGTTGCGGATCCGGCGGTAGCTTTCGACCACGCGCTTGAGAATTTCGTCGGAGATCGACAGCTCGCCCGAGTAGTCGGTCGAGGCGACCCACAACCGGATGATCTCGGCGCCCAGCTTGTTGGCGACTTCCTGAGGCGCGATCACGTTGCCGACCGATTTCGACATCTTGCGACCCTGGCCGTCGACCGTAAAGCCGTGCGTGAGCAACGCCTTGTAGGGCGGCTGACCATCGAGCATCGAGGCCGTCAGCAGCGACGAGTGAAACCAGCCGCGGTGCTGATCGGACCCTTCCAGGTAGAGATCGGCCGGGAAGCGCAACTGATCGGCGTGCGAGCCGCGCAGCACGTGCCAGTGCGTGGTGCCGGAATCGAACCAGACGTCGAGCGTGTCCTTGTTTTTGACGTATTGCCCGGCCTCGTCACCCAGCAGATCGCGCGGTTCGAGCTTTTGCCAGGCTTCGATTCCTTCCTTCTCGACGCGCTGGGCGATCAGTTCGAGCAATTCGAGCGTGCGGGGATGCAGTTCGCCAGTCTCCTTGTGGACGAAAAATGCCATCGGCACGCCCCATTGGCGTTGCCGCGAGAGCGTCCAGTCGGGGCGGTGAGCGATCATGCTGTGCAGGCGTTGCTTGCCCCAGGCGGGGAAGAATTGCGTCGCTTCGATACCGGCCAGCGCCGTCTCGCGCAACGTGCGGCCACGGCTCGGCGCTTGCGGCGACGGCGGGGTGTCCATGCCGGCAAACCACTGGTTGGTCGCGCGGTAGATGATCGGCGTCTTATGGCGCCAGCAATGCATGTAGCTGTGGGTGTACTTGACCACATGCAGCAGTGTGCCGGCGTTTTTCAGCGCATCGACGATGCGCGGGTTCGCTTCCCAGATCGATTGTCCGCCGAACAGGGGCAGCGATTGGGCGTAGGTGCCGTCGCCCAGTACCGGATTGATGATGTCGTCGTCTCGCATGCCGTGCGCCTTGCACGACAGAAAGTCCTCAACGCCGTACGCTGGCGACGAATGGACCACGCCCGTGCCGGTGTCGAGCGTGACGTATTCGCCCAGATAGACGGGCGAGAGCCGGGCATAGCCCGGGTCGGCGGCCGTCAGCGGGTGACGGAAGCGGATGCCGGCCAACGCCTGGCCCTTGCAGGTCGCCAGCAGGGTGCCCTCAAGGCCATATTCCTTAAGGCACGCCTCGACGCGCTCGGCGGCCAGGATCAGCAACCCGCGCGCGGTATCGACCAGGGCATAGTCGATGTCGGGGTGCAGGTTGAGCGCCTGGTTGGCGGGAATCGTCCACGGGGTGGTGGTCCAGATGACGATGTAACCGTCGGGGCGGGGAAGCTTGTCCAGGCCGAATGCTCGGGCCAGCGCCTCGGGATCGGCAAAAGGAAACCCGACGTCGATGGCCAGATCGGTTTTGTCCTGATACTCGACTTCGGCCTCGGCCAGCGCCGAGCCGCAGTCGAAGCACCAGTTTACCGGCTTCAGGCCGCGATACACATAGCCGTATTCGATGATCTTGCCGAGCGCGCGAATTTCATTCGCCTCGTTGGTGAAATTCATCGTCTTGTACGGGTTCTGCCAATCGCCCAGGATGCCCAGCCGAATGAAGTCGGCCTTCTGCCGCTCGATCTGGGTGCTGGCATAGGCGCGCGCCTTTTCCAATACCTCCTGCACGGGCAGGTGTTTGCCGAACTGCTTTTCGATCTGGATTTCGATCGGCATGCCGTGGCAGTCCCAGCCGGGCACATATACGGCATCGAAGCCCGCCATATTGCGGGCCTTGACGATCATGTCCTTGAGAATCTTGTTGACCGCGTGGCCGATATGGATGTCCCCGTTGGCGTACGGCGGGCCGTCGTGCAGGATGAATTTGGGACGTCCGGCGCTGGCGGCGCGAATTTTTTCGTAGAGCTTCTTTTCCTGCCATTGCTTGACCCACTGCGGCTCGCGCTTGGGCAGGTCGCCACGCATCGGAAAGGGCGTCTCCAGCAGATTGACGGGGTATTTATCGGCGGATTTCTTGTCACTCATGGTATCGGGTGCGGGTAAGTCACTGGTGACTCGGATGAAATGGAACAACGAACGCGTGGGCACGCCGTGCCCGGAGCACGCCACCGCGGGCGCGCTCCTCAACTAATTCGATCGGTTGCCGAAGTGGCAAAATCACGCTGCCCGGTCGCGGTAGTGGCCGCATACGGCCGTCCCTGCGTAAAGAAGGCTCGCGCTTGCGCCGTGTCGTGGGCGATGGCGGCTTGCAGCGCGTCGAGACCGTCGTATTTCTGCTCGTCGCGCAATTTGCGCAGGAATTCGACGCGCACCAGCTTGCCGTAGGCGTCGCCGACGAAATCGAGCAGGTGCGTCTCGAGCAGGTAGCGGCCCGAATCGTCGACCGTCGGGCGCAGCCCGAGGCTGGCGACACCGGGCAGCGGGCTGCTCGCCAGGCCATGCACCTGAACGATGAAAATGCCGGTCAGGGCCGGATGCCGATGCGCGATGCGCAGATTAAGGGTCGGAAAACCGAGGTCGCGACCCAGTTTCATGCCGTGCACGACGTGCCCGGAAATCATGAATGGCCGGCCAAGCAGCGTGTGGGCACGCTCGAAGTCGCCCTCGGCCAGCGCGGTGCGCACTTCGGAGCTGGAAATTCGGATGCCGTCATGCGCGATCGTCGATAGTCGCTCGACCTCGAAGCCATAGCGTTTGCCGGCTTCCTGCAGGTAGGCGAAATCGCCCGCGCGTTTGGCGCCGAAGCGGAAATCGTCGCCCACCAGCAGCCAGTGGGTATGCAGGCCGTCGACGATGATATTGCGCACGAACTGCTCCGGGGATTGGCCGGCGAAGTGGGCATTGAAGTGCTCGACGACCAGCCGATCGACGCCCTGCGCGTCCAGCGCTTCGAGTTTGTCGCGCAAATTGGAGATGCGGGCTGGCGCGTGCTGCGGAGCGAAATACTCGCGCGGGTGTGGCTCGAAGGTCATCACGCAAGTCGACAGGCCACGCGCGGCGCCGGCCGCGCGCATGCGCGCGAGCAATGCCTGGTGCCCGAGGTGGACGCCATCGAAGTTGCCGATGGTCAGTACACAGGGCGCCTTGCTTTCAGCGTTTGGGAGACCCCGGAAGACTCGCACGATATGAAAAACAAAAGGAAAATGTCGATTGGTGCAGCGCCAGACGCCGCAAAACATTGAATTATAAACGTTTCGGGGCGGGTTCGGCGCGAGCTTTTGGCGCGGTGCCCCGTGCCGGTGATAAAATTCCGCGATGAAAAATATTGTGATTTTGATTTCCGGGCGCGGCAGCAACATGGAAGCCATCGTGCGCGCCTGCGCCGCCGAGCAGTGGCCGGCCCGCATTGCCGCGGTGATCTCCAACCGCGCCGACGCGCCGGGTCTGGCATTCGCGCAAGCCCATGGCATTGCCACAGCTGTGGTCGAGAGCCGCGGTTTCGGCGAGCGTGAGCACTTCGACGCCGCGCTGGCCGCAACGATCGACGGATTCACTCCGGATCTCGTCGTGCTCGCCGGCTTCATGCGCATCCTTACGCCGGGCTTCGTGGCGCGCTATGCCGGGCGATTGCTCAATATTCACCCCTCGCTGTTGCCCAGCTTCCCGGGGCTCCACACGCACGAGCGCGCGCTCGAAGCCGGCATCAAGGTGCATGGCGCCAGTGTCCACTTCGTTACCGCCGAGCTCGATCACGGACCGATCGTGATCCAGGCCGCGGTTCCGGTAAAGCCGGGGGATACCGCCGATGATCTCGCCGCGCGCATACTGCGCTGCGAACACGTGATTTATCCTCGCGCGGTGCGCTGGTTCGTGGAGAATCGTCTGCGCGTCTGCGCCGGGCGGGTCGACCTTATTCAGGGGCAGGGCGATGTCGAGGCGCAGTGGTTGATGGGTGGCGAAGCATGAGGAAGACCCGCCAATCGCGAGCGCCCGTCCGGGACGCGCGCGGCGCCACGCAAGGCGTGCTGGCGCACACTCAGGCGCTACTTGCGCAAATCCTTAAATTCACCGCACCGGCAGATTCGGTGGTGAGCGCCTACTTTCGCTCCGAGCCCAAGCTAGGCCATCGCGAGCGGGGCGCTATTGCCGAGTCGGTGTTCGCCGTACTGCGGCGAAAATCCGAGTTCTCGCACGATGCCGAAAGCGGTCAGGGGCCGATCGAGCGGCGTCTGGCGCTACTGGGCTTGTGGGCTACGCAAGGCGAAGACGCTTGTGCGGCGTATGCCTCGGCCGACGAGCGGCAGTGGCTCACGCACGTGGCTAGCATCGATCCGAGCAGTCTGGCGCCGCGGGTTCGCGCGAATCTGCCCGAGTGGATCTATGCGCGTTTGGTGCAAAAATTTGGCGAGGACGAGGCCCAGCAGTTGGCGGTGGCGCTGAATCGCCCCGCCCCGCTGGACTGCCGGGTCAATATACTGAAGATGGACCGCGACGCCGCCCTGGCGGCGCTGGCCGACAGTCATATCGATGCGGTGCCCACGCATTACGCGCCGCACGGCATCCGGCTGGCCGGCAAACCGGCGCTGCAGCGCCTGCCGTTGTTCGAAGCGGGCGCGCTCGAGGTGCAGGACGAAGGCAGCCAGTTGCTGGGCCAGTTGGTGGCGCCGCGCCGGGGCGAGATGATTGTCGATTTTTGCGCAGGCGCAGGCGGCAAGACGCTGGCGCTGGGCGCGATGATGCGCTCGAGCGGACGGCTTTACGCATTCGACGTGTCCGACAAGCGGCTCGCGAAACTCAAGCCGCGCCTGGCGCGCAGTGGCCTGAGCAACGTGCATCCGGTGCTGATCGACAGCGAGAACGACGCGAAAATCAAGCGCCTGGCGGGCAAGATCGATCGCGTGCTGGTTGATGCTCCATGCAGCGGTCTGGGGACCTTGCGGCGCAATCCCGACCTGAAGTGGCGGCAGTCGCCGCAGGCAGTCGAGGAGCTGACCGTCAAGCAAGCATCGATTCTGGCCAGCGCGGCGCGCCTGGTCAAACCCGGCGGCCGTTTGGTCTACGCGACATGCAGTCTGCTCGATGCGGAAAATCGCGCCATCGCGGAGGCCTTTGTCGCGTCGCACGACGACTTCGTCCCGCTGGCCGCCGGTGACATCCTGGAAAGCCAGAAAATACCCGAGGCAACGTTGCTGACGAACGGACCCTATCTGGAATTGCTGCCCCATCGGCATGCTACCGACGGGTTCTTCGCGGCGGTGTTCGAACGAAAGAAATAGCCTCTGACGCGCAAGCGACTGGCGAAGACATCCTCGAGAGGGCGTCATGGCGGGAAAGAGCAGGGCGTTTGCCCAAATGTTGCGGGATCTGATCCACGACTTCGGCGATCCAGGCATTGTCTGGCAGATCGCCGCACTGGCCGGCGCGCTGCTGGTGAGTTTCGGTGTGGCGCGTTGGCTTTCGGCCCGGCTTCAGCGGCATTACGCCAGTGTGCCCCCGGCGCGCAGGGCGGGCGCGTCGAGCTTGCTGCGATCGATGTTCCCGTTGGTGGGATGGGCGGTGGTCGGTCTGGTGCGGCTGGGTCTGGCCGACAGAATTCACACTTCGTTGCTTGCCGTAGCGCAGGTGCCGCTGTTCGGCATCGGCGTGATCTATCTGGCGTTCTACCTGCTGCGACGGCTGTTTTCCCAATCGGCCCAGGCCAGCGGCATGCTGCACGTGATCGAGCGTTTCGTCGTTGTCTTCGCGTGGGGCGGCATGGTCGTCTATGTGCTGGGAGTCCAGGGGGATCTGTTCCGCTGGCTCGGCGGCATTCGGCTTGCGGTTGGACGCAACTCGCTGTCGCTGTTGACGCTGATCACCGGCGCCCTGTGGGTGTGCGGCACGGTGCTGCTCGCCCTGTGGGCCAGCGCGGTACTCGAGGACCGCATCATGCGCGCCAAGGCGGTCGACGCCAACCTGAAGGTGGTGTTGTCGCGCCTGGCCAAGGCACTGCTGCTGGTGGTCGCGCTCCTGGTATCGCTCTCGCTGGTCGGGATCGATATCACCGTGTTGGGCGTGTTTGGCGGCGCATTGGGCGTGGGGCTGGGTTTCGGGCTGCAAAAAATTGCCAGCAACTACGTGTCGGGATTCATTATTTTGCTCGATCGGTCGCTACGGATCGGCGATCTGGTGACCATCAACAATTACCACGGCACCGTGTCGCAAATTCGCACACGCTACACGGTCGTGCGCGGGCTGGACGGCGTCGAAGTGATCGTGCCCAACGAGAAGCTCATCTCCGATGTCGTGCAGAACCACTCGTTCACAGAAACCCGCGGATTGGCCAAAGTGGCCGTACAGATCGCCTACTCGGCTGACGTGGAACGGGCGATGCAATTGATGCTTGCCGCGGTCCAGGGGCTTGACCGGGTGTTATCGGACCCGGCGCCCTGGGCGGCACTGACGGGCTTTGGCGCGGATGGCATGAACCTTGAAATGGGGTTTTGGGTGCAGGATCCGGCCTCGGGCACGCTGGGAATTCGCTCCAAGGTTAATCTGAAAATCTGGCAGAGTTTCCGCGAAAATGGCGTCGAAATCCCTTACGCGCAGCGCGAAATTCGCATACTCAACGATTGGCCGGAGAGGTCTGCTGCGTCTGTCGATCCCGGCACCGAAGGAGGCTCCGGCCCAAATGCCGGCAATGGGGCTTGAAAACGCCCGTCGCGCCCCCTTTTTGATCTAGAACAAATTCGTGCCGCTTATACTACAGACTTGTGACATTGTATAGGGTAAAATCTGCCGTTAAGCACAAACGGGGCCTCCCGGAAGCGCACGAGCGGCAAGGCTGATTTGCCTGTCTTTGCGCCCGGCAGCGCCGGATAGCGTGCTTTATCTTGGAGTCTCATATCTTGTTGGATAGTTTGCTTGGTTTCATTTCGCACGGCCTGCTCCACTGGCATTGGTGGCAGGTCGTGTTGTACACGCTGGTGGTCACGCACATCACGATCGCCGGTGTGACGATTTATCTGCATCGCTGCCAGGCGCATCGCGCGCTGGACGTGCATCCCGTGGTAGCGCATTTCTTTCGTTTCTGGCTGTGGATGACCACCGGCATGGTGACCAGCGAGTGGGCCGCCGTCCATCGCAAGCACCACGCCAAATGCGAAACCGAAGAAGACCCGCACAGCCCGCAAACGCGTGGCCTGAGCAAGGTGCTGTGGCAAGGCGCCGAACTGTATCGTGTCGAGGCCGCCAATGCGGAAACCCTCAGCAAGTACAGCCATGGCACGCCGAACGATTGGCTCGAGAACAATCTTTACAAGCGTTACACGATCCTCGGCATCAGTGTGATGATGATCATCAATCTTGCGCTGTTCGGGGCGATCGGATTGACGGTATGGGCGGTCCAGATGGTCTGGATTCCGTTCTGGGCCGCTGGCGTGGTGAATGGCCTGGGCCATTTCTGGGGCTATCGCAATTTCGACTGCGCCGATGCCTCGACCAATTTGCTGCCGTGGGGCATCCTGATCGGCGGTGAGGAACTGCACAATAACCATCATACCTTCGCCACATCGGCCAAGCTGTCGAATAAGTGGTACGAATTCGATATCGGCTGGATGTATATCTGCATGTTGTCGGCCGTTGGTCTGGCCAAGGTAAAGAAGGTGGCCCCGACACCGAAGCTCGGCAGTAGCAAGGCGCTGTGCGACCAGGACACGCTGCAGGCGGTGCTGTCCAACCGGTACGAAGTGATGGCACGCTACGCGAAAGCGCTCAAGCGCGCTTACCGTGACGAATTGAGTCGCCTGAAGGAAAAGCATCAGCACGGTGAATATCAATTGTTCCGCAAGGCGGGCAAATGGTTTCATCAGGACGAATCCAAGCTGCAGGAGCCGCAAAAGCAGCAGCTCACAGAGATTTTCGCGCACAGCAGCGCGCTCAAGACCTACTACGACATGCGCAGCGAGTTGGCCGAAATCTGGAGCCGCTCGAACGCTTCGCGTGAACAATTGCTGGCGCAGTTGCAAAACTGGTGTCAGCGGGCAGAGCAAAGCGGGATTCAAGCGCTGCGAGAGTTTGCGCTGCGACTGCGGCGCTACGCCTGAGCCGGACCATCGGCCGGCCGGGTCGAGCGTCGTCTGCCGGTTTTTGGTTTTTGACGCATAATCAGAACCCCGCTACGGCGGGGTTCTTTGTTTCAGGTTTTATTTCTGGGTTGTCGTGATGGTTGAATCGCCTCTCAAATCGATCGAGTTCGAGCGCCCTGACGCCGCTGGCGGCGCATGCGTGGCGCATGCCTGGGCGCGGGTGCCGGAAGCGTTGACGCCGGATCGCCGCGCGGCGTTGAAGTCCCGCGTCAAGCAGTTGCTCGCCGAGCGCAACGCTGTCCTGGTGGCTCATTATTACGTCGATGCCGATCTGCAGGATCTGGCCGAAGAAACCGGCGGCTGCGTCGCCGATTCGCTGGAGATGGCCCGCTTCGGACGAGAACATCAGGCGCGCACGCTGGTTGTGGCGGGTGTTCGCTTCATGGGCGAGACCGCCAAGATCCTGAGCCCGGAAAAGCGCATCCTGATGCCGGACCTCGACGCGACGTGCTCTCTGGATCTGGGTTGCCCGGCCGATCAATTCGCTGCATTTTGCGACGCGCACCCGGATCGCACCGTGGTTGTGTACGCGAACACCAGCGCGGCGGTAAAGGCTCGAGCGGACTGGATGGTGACCTCCAGCATCGGGCTCGACATCGTCGCCCATTTGCACGCGCAGGGCAAAAAGATTCTCTGGGCGCCGGACCGTCATCTGGGGCGTTACGTGCAGGAGAAAACGGGCGCCGACATGCTGCTGTGGCAAGGCGCTTGTCTTGTGCATGATGAATTCAAGGGCGTCGAACTGGAGTTGTTGCGCCGCGAACACCCGCGCGCCAAGATCCTCGTTCACCCCGAGTCTCCTGCGTCAGTCGTTGCGCAGGCTGATGTGGTTGGCTCGACCTCGCAACTCATCGATGCGGTGCGCACCTTGCCGGCGACCGAGTTCATTGTGGCGACCGATAACGGCATTCTGCACAAAATGCGCGCGGTGGCCTCCGGCAAACGCCTTATCGAGGCTCCGACGGCCGGTAATAGCGCGACATGCAAGAGTTGCGCCCATTGCCCGTGGATGGCGATGAACGGCCTCGAAAACCTGATCCATGTGTTGGAAACGGGCGACAACGAGATTCAAGTCGACCCACGGATCGGCGAACAGGCATATATCTGCATCGACCGCATGCTGACGTTTGCCGCCGAGCGCAAGAAGACCGTGCGGGCCAGTGGCGACCTGGCGCGCGACACCGCATTATTTTCAGGAGTTGGCCCGGCATGACCCCGTTTTCATGTGACTCACCGGTGTTTGCGGAATTCGGCGCGCCCCTGGCCGATGCCCTGGAGCGTAACGTCGACAGCGCATTGGCCGAGGATGTGGGCAGCGGCGACCTGACTGGCCTGTTGGTGCCGGCAGATGAATCCGGCAAGGCGCGCATCATCGTGAGAGAGGCTGCGGTGTTGTGCGGCGCGCCTTGGCTCGAGGCCGTCATGCGGCGTTTGGATACGTCGATCCGTGTCGAGTGGCGTTATCGCGAGGGCGCGCAAATGGCGGCCAATACGGCGGTATGCGAATTGAGCGGGCCGGCGCGCGCGTTGCTCACCGGCGAGCGGTGTGCGTTGAACTTTCTGCAAATGCTCTCCGGCGTCGCCACTGCGACCCGCGCGTACGTCGATGCGGTTGCGGGCACCAAGGCGAGAATTCTTGACACCCGCAAGACGCTGCCGGGTTTGAGGCTGGCGCAGAAATATGCAGTGCGGGTCGGGGGCGGCGTCAACCAGCGGCTTGCCCTGTATGACGGTATCCTGATCAAGGAAAACCACATTGCCGCAGCTGGCGGTATCGGGCCTGTGCTTGATGCGGCTCGGGCGCTCAATGCAGGTGTGTCGGTGCAGATCGAAGTCGAGACGCTCGAACAGCTCGACGAAGTGCTGCGCGCCGGCGCAACGTCGATCCTGCTCGACAATTTCAGCTACGACATGATGCGCGAAGCGGTGCGCATGACGGCTGCCCGAGCGGTGTTGGAGGTATCGGGCGGCGTGAATATGCAAACAGTACGGACCATCGCGGAAACCGGCGTCGACCGCATTTCGATCGGCAGTCTGACCAAGGACGTCAAGGCCGTCGATTACTCCATGCGAATGATCTAACGTCCCAATCCTGGATGTGCCGCGGCGTTGCGCAGCGCCGCTTTCGCGGGAGGCGGCAACACGGTCGGCAATGCCTTGGGCAAGGTCTCCGGATAATCGCGACTGAAATGCAGTCCGCGACTTTCCTGGCGCGACAGCGCGCTGTTGACGATCAGCGACGCTACGTCCACCAGGTTGCGCAATTCCAGCAGATCCCGTCCAACGCGGAAATGCGAATAGTATTCGGTGATCTCCTCGCGCAGCAGGCGAATACGGTGCTGTGCGCGTTCCAATCGCTTGTCGGTACGAACGATGCCGACGTAATTCCACATCATGCGACGTAATTCGTCCCAGTTGTGTGCGACGACAACTTCTTCGTCTGCGTCCGAGACGCGGCTCTCATCCCATTCCGGCACACTGATCTCCGTGCTGTCGGCGTGTGCGCGCTGCAGGATGTTTTCCGCCGCGGCGCGGCCCAGCACCAGACATTCCAGCAATGAATTGCTGGCTAGCCGGTTGGCGCCATGCAAGCCGGTATACGCCGTTTCCCCCACGGCATAGAGTCCCGGCAAGTCGGTCTGGCCGGCGAGATCGGTCACGACGCCGCCACACGTATAGTGGGCGGCCGGGACCACCGGTATCGGTTGGCGGGTTATATCGATGCCGAACTCCTGGCAGCGGGCCAGGATGGTCGGGAAATGCTCGTGAAGAAAAGCCGCGGGTTGATGGCTGATGTCGAGATGGACGCAATCGAGGCCGCGTTTTTTGATCTCGAAGTCGATTGCTCTGGCCACGATGTCACGCGGTGCGAGTTCGGCCCGCGCGTCGTGCTGTGGCATAAAACGGGTGCCATCCGGAAGTTTCAGCAATCCGCCTTCGCCGCGCACCGCCTCGGAAATCAGGAAGGACTTCGCATAAGGGTGGTACAGGCAGGTGGGGTGAAACTGGATGAATTCCATATTGGCGACGCGGCAGCCCGCCCGCCACGCCATTGCGATACCGTCGCCGGTAGCGGTATCCGGATTGGTTGTGTAAAGGTAGACCTTGCCGGCACCTCCGGTGGCGAGCACGGTTTGCCGGGCGCTCATGGTTTGCACCGTGCCGCGCTCCTGATCGAGCAGGTAGAGTCCGTGACAGCGCGAATGACCGGCTGCCGAGGAACTCCCCGGCAAGCGCGCGGTGGTGATCAGGTCGATCGCGAAATGGTTCTCGAACAGCGTGATATTCGGATGACTGCGCACACGCTCGGCCAGCGTCGTGACGACTGCGTGCCCGGTAGCATCGGCGGCATGAATGATCCGGCGGTGACTGTGTCCGCCCTCGCGCGTCAAATGAAATCCCAGTTCGGCCGCAGCGTCTTTGGTAAAGGGCACGCCCTGGCCAATCAGCCATTCGATTGCCGCACGCCCGTTTTCGACGATGAAGCGGGTCGCGGCTTCGTCGCAAAGGCCGGCGCCGGCGACCAGCGTGTCAGCCACATGCTCGTCGCAACTGTCGGTTGAGTCCAGCACGGCGGCAATGCCGCCTTGCGCCCAGTCGCTCGCGCCCTCCGGTAACGGCCGTTTGGTGATCATGGCCACTCGGCAAGTGTCGGCAAGATGGAGCGCCACAGACTGGCCAGCCAGGCCGCCGCCAACAATGATGACGTCGAAGTTCATGCTGCAAATATATGCGGGCCCGCTTCGCACGCCGGGCAGACCCGCTGAAGTCATTGGAGCTTTGCAGTATACCTATTTGCCGACCATGACGTGGCGATCATGCCGGTGAGGTGGCGCGCTTGAGTATCCGCGTCTTGCAAATCGAGCAAGAGATTGAGGTCAAAATAAAAACCCCGCTCGAAGCGGGGTCGGTCAACCTTGGCGCGTAACGCTGCCGATGGCTTACTTGATCTTGGTTTCCTTGTACGCCACATGCTTGCGAACGACCGGATCGAATTTCATGATCTCCATCTTTTCCGGTTTGGTGCGCTTGTTCTTGGTGGTCGTGTAGAAGTGACCCGTACCAGCGGTCGACTCCAGCTTGATTTTATCGCGGGCGCCTTTTGCCATGATGAGCTCCTTAGATCTCGCCGCGAGCGCGCAAGTCGACCAGCACGGAATCGATACCGTTCTTGTCGATCAGGCGAAGACCGGCATTGGAAATACGCAAGCTCACCCAGCGGTTTTCGCTTTCCACCCAGAAACGGCGGTTTTGCAGGTTCGGCAGGAAGCGGCGCTTGGTTTTGTTATTGGCGTGGGAAACATTGTTGCCAACCATCGGCTTTTTCCCGGTCACTTGACATACGCGTGCCATAAAGCACTCCTAACGCTAAATGCTGTCTGGTAAAAAAATAAGTTAGTCGAAAAGACAGACGGCGATTATAACCAGAAAATCCCAGACAAATCAAATGCTTTTTGCCGGCGCCCCCGTTTTCGTCGGGTGGCCCGGCAGCGCAGGCGCATTATAGCTCGCCATGCTCGGCGAGGGAGTAGACGTCGGAGCCGCCGACGATGAAGTGGTCGAGCAAGCGTATATCGAGCAATTCGAGCGTTTCTCCGAGCTGCCGGGTGAGGCGGACGTCGGCCTCGCTGGGTCGCGCAACGCCGGACGGGTGGTTATGTGCGACAATAAGTGCCGCCGCATTGTGGCGCAAGGCTTGGCGCGCGACTTCACGCGGATAGACAGTGGCTTGCTGCAACGAGCCGCGGAATA
Organism: Burkholderiales bacterium; assembly: GCA_018971155.1. Taxonomy (GTDB): domain Bacteria; phylum Pseudomonadota; class Gammaproteobacteria; order Burkholderiales; family Burkholderiaceae; genus Pandoraea. The sequence goes on along the minus strand of JAGXBI010000007.1, from coordinate 11,028 downwards.
GGGATTCAGCCCGGATCAACTGATTTTGCGTGTTGAGATACAGGCAAAAGAAGACTTCATGGGGCTTGTGTGCCAGGGACAGGCGGAGAAAGTGCTTTACCGCCGTCGGTGAACTGAGCGACACCTGCCCTTGCAACTCCTCTCCCAGCGCGCGGCGCGCAATTTCCAGCACCGCTTGAAGTTGCGCATACTTGGCTGTGCCAATGCCGCGTACGGCATTCAATTCCGAGGCGGTCGCGCAAAATAGTCGATTGAGCGTGCCGAAATGGCTCAGCAGTTCGCGAGCCAGGGCAACCGCGCTTTTGCCGGCCGTGCCGATGCGCAGGAGGATCGCCAGCAGTTCGGCGTCGGACAGTGCCTCGGCGCCGAGCGAAAGCAGCTTTTCCCTGGGCCGCTCGCCGGCGGGCCAATGACTGATCGACATCGTTGTTTTCTCCGATGCGGGCCGGCGGCCAGGCGCGGCAAGATGGTGGGGACAACCGGTAGGCGACCCGTGACAATCTAGGTCGCATACAATATTGGCTGGATTTTAAAGCGGGATTTTCATGAATAGCGCAGTGGTTCCAAAGGTTCAGGAGGATTCTTACCTGACGTTGCATTACCGGATCGCCCTGGCCGATGGTACCGACGTCGTAAGTACATTCGACGGCAAGCCGGCCACGTTGCAGTTGGGCGCGGGGCAGCTGGCGCCCACGCTGGAACAGGCGCTCGTCGGGATGGCGCCGGGGCAGCGAGCGCGCATCGCGTTGGCGCCCGAGCAGGCCTTCGGGCCGCGCAACCCGGAACTGCTGCAGCGGGTGTCGCTCAAGACCCTGCAAGAGAACAGTAACCTGGGCGAGCAGTACGTGCCCGGCGATCTGGTCGAATTTTCGGCCCCCGGCGGCGGTCAGTACGCCGGCATCCTGAGGGAGATTGGCGACACCTGGGCTCTGTTCGACTTCAATCACCCGCTGGCCGGGCAATCCATCACGTTCGAAGTTCACATTATTGGCGTGCTGTAAGGATCGACGATGAGTAACGTGACAGAGGCGAATGCCGAAATCCTGTTGGCTCAGCCACGCGGCTTTTGTGCCGGCGTGGATCGTGCCATCGAAATCGTCGAGCGCGCCCTGAAGCTGTTCGGGGCGCCGATCTACGTGCGCCACGAAATCGTGCACAACGCCTACGTGGTGGGCGACTTGCGCCACAAAGGTGCGGTATTCGTCGACGATCTCGCCGAGGTGCCGGAGGGCGGGACGGTCATTTTCAGCGCGCACGGCGTCTCCCAGGCGGTGCGCGCCGAAGCGCAGCGGCGCGGGCTGCGGATTTTCGATGCGACCTGCCCGCTGGTCACCAAAGTTCATGTCGAAGTCGGGAAAATGCGTGCCGAAGGCGTCGAGGTTGTCATGATCGGGCACCGCGGGCACCCCGAGGTCGAGGGAACCATGGGGCAGATGGACGGCGGCGGCATGTATCTGGTCGAAAGCGTCGACGATGTGGCGCGGCTGCAGGTCGCCGACCCGGAGCGGCTTGCCTATGTCACGCAAACGACCTTGTCGGTGGACGATGCCGCCGAAATCATCGCGGCTCTCAAGGCCAGGTTTGCCGGGATCCGCGAGCCCAAGAAGCAGGATATCTGCTACGCCACGCAAAATCGCCAGGACGCTGTCAAATTCATGGCCCCGCAGTGCGACGTGGTGATCGTGGTCGGCAGTCCCAACAGCTCCAATTCGAATCGCCTGCGTGAGGTCGCGCAGAAAATGGGCGTCGACGCCTACATGGTCGATGCCCCCGAGCAAATCCGGCCTGACTGGCTGGCCGGCAAGCGCCGCATCGGCGTGACAGCCGGCGCCTCGGCACCCGAAGCGCTGGCACAGGCCGTCATCGCCCGGTTGAACGAGCTGGGCGCACGGCGCGTGCGCAAGCTCGACGGTGTCGAGGAGACCGTAATTTTCCCGCTGCCCAAAGGTCTGGCTTTACCTGATTGAGTTCATCCCCGGCAAGGTGTAACGTGCCGATGGGGATATTTTGGTATCCAGACTTTCCTCCCTGCCATTGGTCGCTTCTCGCCCGGCCGGGAGCTCAGAGTTTAGAGTTCGTCTTCGAATATCCCCAGGCATGCCTTTTGCTTATTCCCGTAATATGAGTTGACGCCGACGGCACGATTTGCGGCGCTGCTGGTTGGCGGAAATTGGTGTGGTGCAACCCGGGGAAACCCGAGGCGATTTTTGGGTTGCGCTGCGTTAGATTCTCGGTCGCAAAAGGAGGGACAAATTTAGGCTCTCATCATGGAAAACCCTGTGCTTGCGGGGCTCGCACGGGAAAAAAATGGAGTTACAATGCGCGCGTTTCGTACGAGAAACACTGTCATGGCGGCCACAATCCGCTGGTAATCAGGAGATAAAAAATATGCAACTCAAGTTCGCGAAGGTTCTGCCACTCGTCGCTGCGGTGACTCTGCTCGCGGCATGCGGGCAGAAGGAAGAAAAGAAAGCCGATGCAGGCGCTGCCGCGCCCGCCGCGACGACTGCCGCGGCCGACAGTGACGTCCAGGTCGTCAAGATCGGTCACGTCGCACCGTTGACCGGCGAAATCGCGCACCTCGGGAAAGACAATGAAAACGGGGCACGTCTGGCGATCGAAGACATCAACAAGAAGGGTCTGGTGATCGACGGCAAGAAAATCAAGCTGGAACTCGACGCGCAGGATGATGCGGGCGATCCCCGTACCGCCACGCAAGTCGCGCAGAAGCTGGTCGACGACCACGTTGTCGCGGTGGTCGGTCACCTGAACTCCGGCACCACGATTCCCGCCTCGAAGATTTACAGCGATGCCGGCATCGTCGAAATCTCCCCGTCGGCAACCAACCCCGCCTATACGCAACAAGGGTTCAAGACCGCGTACCGTGTGGTGGCAACCGATGCTCAGCAAGGTCCGGCACTGGCCAACTACGGGTTCAAGACGCTGCACGCCAAATCGGTGGCCATCGTCGACGACGCCACGGCTTATGGCCAAGGTCTGGCCGACGAGTTCGAGAAAACCGCCAAGGCCGATGGCATGAAAGTGCTGAGCCACGACGAGACCAATGACAAAGCCACGGATTTCCGCGCGATTCTGACCAAGATCAAGGGTGAGCGTCCGGACATCATCATGTACGGCGGCATGGACGCGACCGGCGGCCCGTTCGCCAAGCAGGCCAAGGAACTCGGCATCAACGCCAAGGTCATGGCTGGCGATGGCGTCTGTACCGACAAGGTAGCCGAGTTGGCGGGCGATGCGATCAACAACATCGTTTGCTCGGAAGCCGGCATGGCACTGTCGAAGATGCCGAAGGGCGCGGAATTCGAGAAAGAATACGAAGCGCGCTTCCATCAGCCGATTCAAATCTACGCGCCGTTCACCTATGACGCGGTTGGCATCATCGTCGACGCAATGAAGCGGGCCAACTCGACCGATCCGGCGAAGATTCTCGCGGCCATGCCGGCCACGAACTACGACGGCGTGATCGGTAACGTTCAGTTCGATTCGAAGGGTGACCTGAAGCAGCCGGTCATTACGCTGTACGACTACAAGGACGGCAAGAAGACCGTTCTCGACATCGAAAAGATGTAATTCTCGGATCCCGAGGCCCAGAAACGGCACCGTCAACAACCATGCGGTGCCGTTTCTTTATCTGCGGATCATTGCCGAACCCCCATAACGGGCGCGGCCCGCCTCCTCAACAGGAACCCGTTTCTATCATTTGCATTTTCCCCTGACGATCCGCTCCGACCTACCGGTGAGACGTGTCGTTGGGCCCGGTGAGTGGGACCAAGGAGTTAGTATTCATGGATATCTTTATCCAACAGATCCTCAATGGTCTGGTGCTGGGTTGCGTCTACGCGATCCTGGCATTGGGTTACACGATGGTCTACGGCATTTTGGGCATTATCAATTTTGCCCACGCGGACGTGATGATGATCGGCGCCATGGTGGCGCTCTCCGCCATCAAGCTGGTCATGCATTTCTTCCCGCATCTCAATCCCTTCGTCACATTGCTCATTGCAACGCTGATTGCGATGCCGACCTGTGCGCTGGTGAACTACATTATCGAGCGGGTGGCTTATCGTCGCTTGCGCAACGCGCCGAGACTGGCGCCGCTGATTACCGCGATCGGTGTCTCCCTGTTGCTTGAAACGATCGCGATGATCATCTGGGGCCGCAACCCGTTGATGTTCCCGCAATTGCTGCCGACCGATGCCATCACGGTCATTCCGGAGACGGCCAAACACGTGGGCGCGGTGACCAACGGCACGGGCATCGTGATTATCGTGGTGGCGGTCCTGATGATGATCGGCCTGACCCAACTGGTCAATCGCACCCGCCTTGGGCGAGCAATGCGCGCGACCGCGGAAAACCGCAACGTGGCCGGCCTCATGGGCGTCAATCCCAACTTTGTCATTTCCGTGACGTTCGCACTGGGTGGCGCGCTGGCGGCCGTCGCCGGCGTCATGATGGCCAGCAATTACGGCAACGCCCATTTCTACATGGGGTTCATTCCTGGCATGAAGGCCTTCACGGCCGCGGTGCTGGGGGGGATCGGCAACTTGACCGGTGCGATGGTGGGCGGCGTTCTGCTGGGCCTGATCGAGGCACTGGGAGCCGGCTACATCGGCAAGCTGACCGGAGGCGTGTTCGGCAGTAACTATCAGGATGTGTTCGCATTCATTGTGCTGATCATCGTTTTGGTGTTCCGCCCATCCGGCCTGCTGGGTGAGCGTGTGGCTGATCGCGCATAAGGAGACGGACATGACACAACAAGCACAAACCAATACGGCGGCGCCGATTTCCGAGAAGGCGGCCGCCCGCAAGGCCATGCGCGGGCTCGCCCTGTTCGTGGTGGGCGCGATACTCGCGCCGGTCCTGGTCGGATATGCCGGCGGAGACTACTGGGTGCGGGTGCTCGATTTCGCGATGCTCTACATCATGCTCGCGCTGGGCCTTAACATCGTGGTGGGTTTTGCCGGTCTGCTCGACCTCGGGTACATCGCCTTCTACGCGGTCGGCGCCTATGTCACCGCGTTGCTGACGTCGCCCCATCTGACCGAGCATTTCCCGGCGATCGCCAGGATGTTCCCGCACGGCTTGCATTTTTCCGTTTGGCTCACGATCCCTCTGGGGGCGGCGATGGCGGCGATTTTCGGTATCCTGCTCGGGACGCCGACACTGCGGCTGCGCGGCGACTATCTCGCGATCGTGACCCTCGGGTTCGGGGAAATCGTCCGGATCTTCATGAACAATCTCGACCGGCCAATCAATATCACGAACGGGCCAAAGGGCATCATCGGCATTCGCTCGGTCGATGTTGCCGGCGTGGACTTCTCCAAGACCCAGCATTTCCTGGGCTTGCAGATTCCTTCGGTCTACATGTATTACTACCTGTTCGTATTGCTGGCCCTGATTGTCGCGTTCATCTGCATCCGCTTGCAGCACTCCCGCATCGGGCGAGCCTGGGTGGCGATTCGCGAGGACGAAATCGCGGCCAAGGCGATGGGCATCAATACCCGTAACGTGAAACTGCTCGCATTCGCGATGGGTGCGTCGTTCGGTGGTGTCGCCGGCGGCATGTTCTCCGCGTTCCAGGGCTTCGTCTCGCCCGAATCGTTCACCTTCTGGGAGTCCGTCATCGTCCTGTCGATGGTGGTTCTCGGCGGTATGGGGCACATTCCTGGCGTCATTCTGGGCGGCATTGCGCTGTCGACATTCCCCGAGTTCCTGCGTTCTACGCTCGGGCCGATGCAGCAAAGCATGTTCGGACATGTCTACATCGATCCTGAAGTGGCGCGCCAACTGCTGTATAGCCTGGCCATGATTCTGATCATGCTGTATCGTCCGGCGGGCCTGTGGCCCTCACCCCGCCCAGAAGAACGACCAATGACGACTTCTTAAGGACGAGTGACATGAGTGAGAATATTTTATTGTCCGTCCAGGGCGTCAATAAGCGTTTTGGCGGCCTGCAGGCGTTGACCGACGTCGGCCTGGAGATCAAGGCCGGCGAGATCTACGGATTGATCGGCCCGAACGGTGCCGGCAAGACTACCTTCTTCAACGTTATCACGGGGCTGTACACGCCCGACTCGGGAAAATTCTTCCTGGGCGGCCAGCCGTACAAGCCGACCGCGGTACACGAGGTGGCCAAGGCCGGCATCGCGCGTACTTTCCAGAACATTCGTCTGTTCGGTGGCATGACAGCGGTTGAAAACGTCATGGTCGGGCGCCACGTCCGCACCAGGACGGGGGTGTGGGGCGCGATTACGCACCACGCCGGCGCCCGCGCCGAGGAGAAGGATATTTATGAACGTGCGATGGCACTGCTCGAATACGTGGGCGTAGCCCAATACGCCAAGTACACATCGGCGAACCTGTCGTACGGCCACCAACGCCGGCTCGAAATCGCCCGTGCACTGGCGACCGATCCGAAATTGCTGGCCCTGGACGAGCCGGCTGCCGGCATGAACGCGACGGAAAAAGTCGAACTGCGGGGCCTGCTCGACAAGATTCGCAGCGACGGCAGGACGATTCTGCTCATCGAGCACGACGTCAAGCTGGTGATGGGACTGTGCAATCGCATGACGGTACTGGACTATGGCAAGGTGATTGCGCAGGGGCTGCCGCACGACGTGCAGAAGAACCCCGCCGTGATTGAAGCGTATCTCGGGGCGGGAGGCCATTGATGAGCGAAGCAATGTTGAAGATCAAGGGCCTGAAGGTGTCGTATGGCGGCATCAAGGCGGTCAAGGGAATCGATCTGGATATCAAGCAGGGCGAACTGGTGACGCTGATCGGCGCCAACGGCGCCGGCAAGACCACCACGATGAAAGCCATCACCGGCCTGCTGCCGTGGGCCGATGGCGATATCGAGTACCTCGGCCAATCGATTCGCGGCGTGAAGTCGTTCGATCTGCTCAAGCGCGGCCTGGCGATGGTGCCGGAAGGCCGGGGCATCTTCTCGCGCATGACCATCCTCGAGAACATCCAGATGGGTGCCTACCTGCGCAACGACACAGCCGGCATCAAGGAAGATACCGAGCGCATGTACGGCATTTTCCCGCGCCTCAAGGAGCGCGCCAGCCAGTTGGCCGGCACGCTCTCCGGCGGCGAGCAGCAAATGCTGGCGATGGCGCGCGCGTTGATGAGCCAGCCCAAGCTGCTGCTGCTCGATGAGCCGTCGATGGGGCTCTCGCCAATCATGGTCGAGAAGATCTTCGAAGTCGTGCGCACGGTTTCGGCGCAAGGCGTGACGGTGCTGCTGGTCGAGCAGAATGCGCGACTGGCGCTGCAGGCGGCCAATCGCGGCTACGTCATGGACAGCGGCCTGGTCACCATGACGGGCGACGCCAAGGATATGCTCGACGATCCGAAAGTGCGGGCAGCGTACCTGGGCGAGTAATCGACCGGCGATCGCCGCTATCGGGAGCGCCTCGCCAGAGGCGCTCTTTTTTATTGGGGCGGTGCTGGCCTAGCGTGGCCGCGGGACGGTCTCGGCCGTGCGCGCGTACGCGTCGGGCCGATGAATCTGCATCAATGGGTGGTGTGCGGGCAGCGGCGCGAACCCGTAGCGCTCATAGAGGCCGGCCGCGGTATCGGTTGCCAGCATGAAGCGGCGCAAGCCTTGCAGCGCGGGATGCGCCGTCACGGCTTGCACCAGTTGTCGGCCGATGCCGCGGCCGCGGGCCTCGCGTACCACGAACACATCACAAAGATAGGCGAACGTCGCGCGGTCGGTCACCACGCGCGCGAAACCGACTTGCGGCGCGTCGCCGTCGACAGTCTCGAGATCATAGGCGCCAAAGCACAGCGAATGAGCAATCGCCCGGCTGACCAGCGACGCCGGAATGCCGCGCGCCCAATCGGTTTCGGTCGACAGGAAACGATGGATCAACGCCACGTCGAGCCGGGCCGGATCGCACGAGATCTCGCAGGCCGGCGCAGCCGAAGGCGACATGGTGGCGGTGCCCGGCATGGCTTGCGCGAACTCAATTCACCTGAGCGAGAACCGTCTTGAGCATCGCGATCATCTGGTCGATTTCCTCTCGCGTGACGTTGAGCGCCGGCATGAAGCGCAGCAGGTTCGGACGCGCGGCATTGACCAGCAGACCGTCCGGCGACAGATTGCGCGCCTTCTCGACGATTTGCGGGCCAATGTCCTTGCCCAGCAGCAGCGCGCGCAGCAATCCTTCGCCGCGCTCGCCCTCGAACCCATAGGCGTCGCACAGCGCCAGCAACTGTTCGCGCAGGTAATTGCCGAGCTGGGCGACGTTATCCAGAAAGCCCGGTGCGGTCAATTGTTCGATAACCGAAAGGCCCACCGCCGTCATCAATGGATTGCCGTTATAGGTGCCGCCCTGATCGCCGGCCTCGAACACGGCTACGGCCTCGGTGCTCAACAGCGCAGCCAGCGGCACGCCGCCGCCGATACCCTTGCCCAGCGTCATGATATCGGGCGTGATGCCGGACAGTTCATAGGCGAACAGCTTGCCGGTGCGCCCGCAACCGGTTTGCACTTCGTCGACGATCAGCAGCAGATTGTGCCGGCGCGTGAGTTCGCGCAATTGCTGCATGAATTCGCGCGTGGCCGGAATCACCCCGCCTTCGCCCTGCACCGGCTCGAGCATGACCGCAACCGTGTCCGGGCCGATCAGCCTCTCGACCGAGGCGATGTCGTTGAGCTCGGCCTTGGGAAAGCCGGGCACCTGCGGCGCGAAGATCTTGTCCCAGCCGGGTTTTCCGCTGGCCGACATGGTCGCCAGGGTACGCCCATGGAAACTGTGGTCGAACGTAATGATTTCGAAGCGCGCGCCGCCGGCCGCGTTGGGATGCTTTTGTCCCCACTTGCGTGCCAGCTTGATGGCTCCCTCGTTGGCCTCGGCGCCGCTGTTGGTGAAGAACACCTTGTCGAAGCAACTGTGTTTCGTGAGTAGATCGGCCAGCCGCGCCATCGGCTCGTTATAGTAGGCTGGGCTGGGATTGATCAGTTTGCCTGCCTGCTCGGTCAGCGCGCGAATCATGCCGTCGTTGCAGTGGCCCAGGCAATTGACCGCCCAGCCCTGAATGAAGTCGAGATAGCGCTTGCCGGTGTGATCGAATATCCACGAACCCTTGCCGTGGGTGAAGACCGTCTCAGGCCGATTCGTGATGTACATCAGTGACTGGACCGGGAATTCGCTGAACTGCATGGCTGGCTCCATTTAAAGTCTGGGGTCGAAAAGATAAAGGCCACGGGGATCGCCCGTGGCCTTCGTATGTTTGCTGACTGCGTTCAGCGCAATCCAAGACGAGCCGCGCGGCGCCCCGGAGGGAGCAACGTGCGGCGACGTCGGATAAAGGTCTGGAGGCAGTTCATGGGCGAAGCATACGGCCAAGGCGGGAGCCTTGTCAAAACCTTGGCGTGTGCCATGTTGCAGGTTTCGCACAATCGCCCCGCACGGCTCGCTAGGCGGCCAGATCGGCCTCGGTGGTGAACGCGTCCGCGTAAAAGGCCTCGGCAGGCAAGCCGCAATGCGCCGAGAATTCGCGGCGCGCCGACTCGACCATGACCGGTGCGCCGCAAGCGTAGACCTCATGGCCACTGAGGTCGGGCAGATCCTGCATGACCGCGCGATGGACGAAGCCGGTCCGGCCTTGCCATTGATCGGCGGCGTCGGCCTCCGACAGCACCGGCACGAAGGTGAAGTTCGGTACCTCGCGCGCCCATTGTTCGGCCAGCTCGGCCATATAGAGATCCTTGCGGCGTCGCCCGCCCCAGTAGAGCGTCATGGGCCGCGCGATACCCTTGTGCAGCGCATGCTCTACGATCGCCTTGAGCGGTGCGAAACCGGTGCCGGAGGCCAGCAGCACGATCGGCTTGTCGGTTTCCTCGCGCAGAAAGAACGTACCCAGCGGTGCCTCGAAGCGCAAAATGTCGCGCTCTTTCATGGCGCCGAAGACGTGATCGGTGAACACGCCCCCCGGCGTGTGCCGCACGTGCAATTCGAGCGGGCCATCCTGGTGTGGCGCGCAGGCCATCGAATAACTGCGGCGCTTGCCATCCTTCAGGATGAATTCGAGATACTGTCCGGCGAGAAACTGCAGCCGCTCGTTGGCCGGCAATTGCAGGTGGATCACCATGACGTCGTCGGCGCGACGCTCGAGCCCGACCACCCGGCACGGCAGCCGCTTGACCGGAATATCGCCCACGCCGGTGACCTCGCGACTCTCGATCACCAGATCCGAGCGGGCGTGGGCGCAGCACAGCAGCGCCATGCCGCGCGTTTGTTCATCCTGGGGCAGCGCCGTGTGCGAATGCGCGCCTTGCTCGATCGAGCCTTCCACAATCCGGCTTTTGCAGGAACCGCAACCGCCGTTCTTGCAACCGTATGGCAAGCCGATGCCCTGGCGCAATGCGGCATTGAGCACCGCTTCGCCTTCTTCGACCTGAAACTGCCGACCGCTCGGCTGGATCGTTACGTTATAAGACATACTACAATCCGCAAAATGAAATCACTGAAAAAACTGGGGCGTCCTCGCATCCTGATCGTTGGCTGCGGCGACGTCGGCATGCGTTGTCTGCCAATCTTGCGCCAGCGTTTCCGGGTGTTCGCGCTGACCTCGCAGGCGTCGCGTCGTGCGCCGCTGCGCGAGGCGGGCGCAGTGCCGCTGCTCGGCGACCTCGATCACCCGGACAGCTTGCGGCGCCTGCGGCACGTGGCGCCGCGCGTGCTGCATCTGGCGCCGCCGCCGCCCACCGGGGCTCTCGACTCGCGCACCCGCCATTTGCTGAACGCGCTGTGCTTTGCCAAACCCGGTATTGTACCCGAGCGGTTTGCGGGTGCGGCGCGGCGCACGCTCGTCTACGCGAGTACCAGCGGGGTTTATGGTGACTGCGGCGGAGCGTGGGTCGACGAGACCCGGCCGGTGAGGCCGACGTCCGCGCGAGCCGTGCGCCGGGTCGATGCCGAGCAGGCGGTTCGCCGCCTGGGCGTGCGCCGGGCTCGCGCTGCAAGCGGCCGGGCGGCACGCACGCGCGCGGCG
>JAGXBI010000230.1 GCA_018971155.1 Burkholderiales bacterium | reverse complement strand
GCGCGTCGCGCGGGGCGCCACGAATGCCCTTGCCGACCCGGTCGGTGACGCGCGCGGCCACCACGAAGCCGACGCTCGGCGCAAGCGCGAACAGCGGCTTGCTCAGCGCGCCCAATGCATACCCGGTGACGGCCAGCCACTTGCGGTGGCGCAGGTAATCGCTGAGCGTGCCGGAGAACACCTTGACGATGGGGGCGGTTGCTTCGGCCAGGCCCTCGATCAGTCCGATAGTGGCGGCATTGGCGCCCAGGCCCGCCATCAGGAACATCGGCAGCAGGCTGTGGATCATTTCGGAGGAAATATCCATGAACAGGCTGACGAAGCCCAGCACCCAGACACTGCGTGGAATTTGCTGCAGAACGCTCGCGCGCGACTCGGTTGACATCGGTGTGATCGGCAAAAGGATGGGGGGCCGCCGCGCCGCGTTCGACGCCTTTGCCGCGGGCCTGGGCGGCCGGCACGGCGGCAGCGGGCAAAAACGTTGTAATGGTAACCGCTGCGCTGCCGATCGTGCTGCGTGGCGGCCAGGAAATTCGCGGCATGCCCGCGTTGCCGCGCGACCAGGCCCGTATCAGTCGACCGGCAACGTGATTTGCCGGATGTACTCGGTGAATTCCTCGCGCACTTCGGGATGGCGCAGCGCGTATTCGACGGTTGCCTTGAGGTAACCGACCTTGCTGCCGCAGTCGTAGCGCGTGCCGCGGTAGCGGTAGGCCAGCACCTGCTCCTCCTGCAGCAGCGCCTGGATCGCGTCGGTGAGCTGGAGTTCGCCGCCGGCGCCGGGCTTGAGCCGGCGCAAATGCCGGAAGATGGTGGGCATCAGGACGTAGCGGCCGACCACGCCGAGATTGGACGGTGCGTCATCGGGAGCGGGCTTCTCGACGATGCCGGAGAGCTTGAAGATGCTGTCGTCCCACGCCTTGCCGTCGATCACGCCATAGGCGCGGCTACGCTCGCGGGGAATTTCCTCGACCCCCAGCACCGAGCTGTGATAGTGATCGAATGCCTCGAGCATTTGCGACAGCGCCGGCGGCTCGCCGGCGATCAGGTCGTCGGCCAGAATCACCGCGAACGGGTTGTCGCCCACCAGCGTCTCGGCGCACAGCACGGCGTGGCCCAGGCCCAGCGTCTCGGGCTGGCGCACATAGACGCAGGCCATTTGCGGCGGCTTGATCGAGCGCACCGTATTGAGCAGGGTCTGCTTGTCGCTCGCCTCCAGTTCGGTTTCCAATTCATACGCCTTGTCGAAATGATCCTCGATCGCTCGCTTGTTGCGGCCGGTGACGAAAATCATCTCGGTAATGCCGGCCGCCGCGGCCTCTTCGACCGCGTATTGGATCAGTGGCTTGTCGACCACCGGCAGCATTTCTTTCGGGCTGGCCTTGGTGGCTGGCAGGAAGCGCGTGCCGAGGCCGGCGACGGGAAAAACGGCTTTGGTGACTTTGAGCATGACTGGAGGTCCTCTGGTGGCGCAAAAGCGCGGTACGTGTGGAAGGGGTTATTGGAGCGGCGACGCGGCGCCGGGCGGGATCGCCGCCGCCGGCGCCATCGTCGGCGCCGTTGCCGGGGTGGTTGCGGTGACTGCGGGCGGCTGGGGCGGGACCACCGGTGCGGCCGCCAGCGGCGGCGTGGCGGCGGTCCAGCCGCCGCCCAGCGCCTTGTACAGATTGACCTGATTGGTCAGTTCGGCAAGCCGCATGGTGATCAGGTCCTGCTGCGCGCTGAACAGCGAGCGCTGCGAGTCGAGCACGATGTAATAGTCGTCGAGCCCGCCGCGAAAGCGCAGGTTCGACAAATCGTAGGTTTTGCGCGCGGCCTTGACCAGATCCTGCTGGGCCGCGACCTGGCGCGTGAGCGTGCCGCGTGCGGCCAGATCGTCGGCCACTTCGCGAAAGGCGGTCTGAATGGCCTTCTCGTAAGTGGCCACTTCGATACGTTTTTGCACTTTGGCCACATCGAGCTTGGCCTGGTTGCTGCCGGCATCGAAGATCGGCACGCTGATCTGCGGCGCGAAGGTCCAGGCCATGCCGGCGCTGAACAGGCTGGCCAGGCTGGTGCTGGCCAGTCCCAGTGCGCCGGTCAGCGTGATGGATGGGAAGAACGCCGCGCGGGCAGCGCCGATGTTCGCGTTGGCGGCCTCCAGCCGGTGCTCCGCTTCGATGATGTCGGGGCGCCGCTCCAGCAAATCGGAGGGCAGGCCCGCAGGCAGCGTCTCGAATGCGGGTTGTTCGGAGAAGGTGCCGGTCTGCGGCAAGTCGGCCGGCAGCGGCCCGCCGACCAGCAGTTGCAAGGCGTTGCGATCCTGCGCGGCCTGCCGCGTATAGCGTTCGACCGCCACTTGCGCACTGTCCACCTGGGTCTGCACGCGCTGCATGTCGAGGTTGGCCAGCGCGCCGGCGCGTTTGCTGCGGCTGACCAGCGTGCTGGCGTGCTGCTGGCTCTGCAAGGTGTCCTGGGCGAGTTTGAGCAGCGCCTGATCGGCTTGCAGCGTCAGGTAGGCGTCGGCCACTTGCGCGACCAGACTGATTTGCACGCTGCGCTGCGCGGCTTCGGTGGCAAGGTAAGACTGCAGGGCGGCATGCTTGAGACTGCGCACGCGGCCAAAGAAGTCGAGCTCGAACGCGTTGAAGCCGATGCCGGCGGTGTACTCGTTGACCAGCGCCGGTTGGCCCGGTGCGCGCAGCGAACCCGGCAGACGCTGGCTGATCTCTCCGCCGGACGCGTTGATTGTCGGGAATTGCACGGCGCGCTGGATGCCGTATTGGGCCCGCGCCTTCTGAATGTTGAGCACGGCAATGCGCAGATCGCGGTTGTTCGCCAGGGCCAGTGCGATCAACTGCTTGAGGTGCGGGTCGACGAAGAACTGTTGCCAGCCGATGTCGGCGGCCGCCCGCGAGGCCGTTGGCACACTGCCGGGCGCGCCGGGCGGCTCGCCCATCGGCTTGATCCGGTAGGCCGGACCGTTGGGCCACGCCTGCGGCACCGGCGCGGCTGGCCGCTGGTAGCGAGGCTCGAGCGAGCAGGCCGCGAGCGTGCCGGCCAAAAGCAGGGATAAGCAGGATTTATGCATGGGAAGAGCGTCGTGGAAAGTGATGGAAATCGTGCCGTCAGCCGTAGAAGGTGCGCCGCAACAGGCGAGACAGCGCCAGACGGGGCCGCGCGGTGTTGGCGACGTTGTGCGGCGGCGCGCCGAACAGCAGGCGAATCAGCTTGTGCCGCATCGCCATGTCGAGCTTGAATTCGATCCCGATCAGATCGCCCTGGCGGCGCGCGATGCGGCATGGAATCCAGCCGATCGGCGCGAGCCAAACCGCACCATGACCACGCAGCGGGATCACGCCGGCCTGGGTGCTGCGTACGCCCACCCCGTTGCATGACAGGTCGGTCGAGACACCGGCGAATTCGTTGTTGCCGATGCGCACCCGCACCGGCGCGCGATACGGAAAGCGCTCCTCGCGGCGCGGCCGCGGCAATTCGATGCACACCAGCATCGAGCCGAGGTAGAGCAGCAGCGCAACAGTGGTCCAGACCGTGTTGAACACCAGTCCGGGGGCATCGGGGTCGCTCAGGAATGCGCGTATCAATCCGGTCGCGGACAGCACGATCAGCGCGATATAGAACAACGCCAGCTTGCCGTGCACGATCAGCCTGGAGCGATCGAGTCCTTTGTTGGTGACCTTGAATGGGCGACCGAACGGCTTGACGATGGCGCTCGCCAGCGTGGCCGTGACGGTCAGTGCCGAGGCGATCTGCGTGACTTCAGTGAATATCGGCAGCGCGCGCGAGCCGGTGATCCAGATGCTGTAGCCCCAGAACGTGACCAACGCCGGCAAGCCATACGCCAGGAACTGCGTGGGCGAGCTGTAGATGGTCGGCGTGCCGAAGTACCAGTACAGCAGCGGGCCGGCCAGCAGCATCAGCGTGAACGGACGGCTCAGCCACAGCATCATGCCGTGGATGTAATGCAGCCGCTGGGTGAATGTATAGCCCTTGCCGCGCAGCGGGCCGTCGGCGGTGAGCGCGACCTGGATGGTGCCCAGTCCCCAGCGGCTGCGCTGGCTGATGAATTCGGGCAAGCCCTCGGCCGAGAGTCCGACGCTCAGCCGCTCGTTGAGCCAGCGGGTAATGTAGCCATGGCGCAGCAGCCGGTAGGTCAGATGAATGTCTTCGGTGACGGTACCGGTCGGAAAGCCGCCGATCAGATTGACCAGCTCGCGTCGCACCACGAACGAGGTGCCGATGCAAAACGCCGTGCCCCAGGCGTCCTTGGCCGGTTGCACCACGTCGAAGAAGGCGCGCTGGTCGTCGACCCAGCACTCGGTCGAACGCAGGTTGTACTGGATCGGATCGGCGTTGTAGTAGAACTGCGGCGTCTGGACCAGGCCGACTTTCGGTTCGTCGAACAGGCCCACGATGCGCATCAGGATGTTCCTGTGCGGCGCGAAGTCGGCGTCGAGCACCATGATGTATGGCGCGTTGCTCTGCAATGCCGTTTGCCGCAGGCCATTGTTCAGATTGCCGGCCTTCGCGTGCGCGTTGTCGGGGCGGGTCAGGTAGTTGGCGCCGACCTGCTCGCAAAATTCCTTGAGCCAGGGCCGCCGCGTATCGTCGAGCACCCACACGACGAAGTTCGGGTAATCGATCGCCATCGCCGAAACAATGGTCTTCTCGAGAATTTCCAGCCCTTCGTTATAGGTTGCAATGAAGATGTCGACCGCCGGCAGGTCGTTGCGCCGGCGCAGCGCCGCTTCGGCCCGGTCGGCGCGGGGTGTGTAATTGCTGGTGCGCACCAGAATCAGGGCCGAGAGCAGGGTGTACGCCACGGTGATGGCTTCGAAGCCGAAGAACACATAGGCCCATACGCTGGGAAAGGTCGGCGTGAAATCGGGCAGTGTTTGCGTGGCGCGCCAGACCAGATAATTGCCCAGCAACAGCGCCGCGACGCTGCCATAGAGCACGCGGTCCGCCATGCGTCGGCGGTCGCCCAGCAGCCCCAGCAGCATCACGAAAAGCAGTGTGCCGAAATTGATGTCGAGCAGCGTCTGATTGTCGAAGTAGAGTTGATACATCGTTGGCTTCCTTCATGGCGAAGTTGCGACGGCGGGGCGAGCGTTTTGCGGCACGAATGGATTCCAGCGTGCGGCCGCGAGCACCGCCCAGGCGGTTGCGCCCAGATGCGGCAGGTGGAAATAGTAGAAATCGTTGGTTTTCGAGGTCGGGCCGATCGACAGGCCGGTGCTGATGCGCTGCTCGGGGGTCGCGAACAGCAACCCCGCTGGCGAGCGCTGCGCCAGCAGGATCGGCCACAGCGGCGCGGCCTGCCCGGGGTGGCCGGTGAGTTGCAGCACCAGTGCGGCCTGTCCGGTGCCCTCGGTCCAAAGGCCGTCGGGGTCGGCCTTGAAGCCGTAACCGCCGTCGATGCGGTGATGCCTGTTGGCCCATGCGAGCGCGCGCTCCCATTCGGGTGGCGCGTCGCCAATGGCGATCAGCGGCCACAACGTCGCATCGAGCGCGGAGGGGGCGGTGTTCAGCGTGTGCCCGTCGTTTTGCGTGCCGATCACGAAGCGCCCGGACGGGGCTTGCCACATCGCGGCGACAAAGCCGCGCGCACGGTCTGCCGCGGTGCGCCAGCGTGCCTGCCCGGTGAGGCGGGCCAGCCAGTGAAATGCCGCATACGCGTCGACATTGTGCTCGGTCGATTTCCAGGTTTGCCGCAACGGCGTGGGTTCCTCGCCGAAATAGCCGCCGTTGTAGCCGGCCGGCGCGGTGGCGTCGTACACGGTGCTGTCGACCCACCCCATCATTTTTGCTGCGGTGTCGAGGTAGCGCCGGTCGTGGCTGGCGTGATAGGCCGCGAGCAGCATCAGCGCGGCCCAGGCGACGTTGCCGGTGGCCGTGCCGGTTTGGTAACCGTCTTCGAACCAGCGGCGGCTTTTGGCGTCCCACCAGCCGGGCAGGGCCGCCGGGCCCGGTCCGAGGGGGCCGGCCCGATAGGCGTTGCGCAGGCGGCCGTCGTGGTAGTAGCGGTCGTGCCCGCTGGCATCG
>JAGXBI010000229.1 GCA_018971155.1 Burkholderiales bacterium | reverse complement strand
CCCCCGACAGCGTGTAGTAGTCGGTGTGGCAAATCCCGGTGGCCTTCACTTCGATCAGCACTTCGCCCGCGCGCGGGCCCTCCAGATCGACTTCCTCGATCGTCAACGGCTTGCCCGCTTCCCAGGCTATGGCGGCGCGTGTTTTCATCGGTCTGCGTCCTCGACATCCATGGTAAAAAAATCCAACCATACACCAGATGGTCGGCAAACGGCGTGCGCCGTGCCAGGCATGGCGCGCACAGAACGATTTTCGTCGGATGGAAAAACAAAAAAGCCGAGGGGCCGCGCCACCGGCACGGCCCCTCGGATCATTCAGCGGTCAATCAGCGTTTGAACAGATTCCACGCCTCGCGCCACGCCCACCCCTTACCGGGTTCATAGGCACGTGCCGCGCTGCCGCACCAGGCAGTGCGCGGCCATGACCGGCACTGGTAGAAGCGGTTGTCGCGGCCGCGCACCACGTCGCCAGCCTGGTAGGGTGTGCCTTCCTTGTAGTCGGGATATTGCCGCTCAGGGTTCGCGCCGGGCTCGACGCTCAGTTGATGCTCGGCGTGCACCTCGATGCTGTTATCCCAGCCTTCCTTGGTCGCTACCGCAGTCATGAACACCTTGTATTGACCCGGTGCTTTGGCCACGAACTGCCAGGGTTTGCCGCGCGAACCAGTCCCGCTGTGCGCCTCGTTGCCCGCCGCATCGAGCACGCGCCATTTGAACGTCAGCGCGAACCCCATGACGTCCCGCACGCGTCCATCGAGCGTGACAGTGTCGCCCGCCTTGACCTTGGCCGGTCCGCGCACGGCTGCCAATCGTTTGACGACACGGAAAGTATCGACCGCGGATTCGGTCGCCCCGGTGCGTTGGTCGGACACGGTCAGCTTGAACTTGAAAGCGCCGTCCTGAAGACCGCCGGGCACCGTAAAGGTGGTGCGTGCGCTGCGCGCGTCGGCGATCGCCAGCGTTTTCGGGCCGTCGATTTGTTCCCAAAGATACTTCGCGGTGCCGCATTGAACCGGCTTGGCCTGCAACGGGATCTGCACGTCACGACGATAACCGCCGTCCATGGCCGGCAGCGGCTCCATTTGCGCCTTGATGCCGGCGATATCGCACTTCCTGGACAGGTCGTAACGAATATCGCTATCGCGGTTTTCCCAGATCGGCTCGACCAGCGGCGTCAGTTGCAGCGATTCGATCGCATGACGCGTTTGCGGATCGATCGACACCCCCCATTTCTCGAAGAACGGCAGCAGGTTATAACCGGATTGCAGACTGGCTTGCTGCATGAACAGCTGCTGCATTTCGCCCACTTTATTGAACGGGTCTTGCGGCAAGCGCGTGCCGCCGGCGGCCATCTGACGATAGGCCGTACCGATGTCGGCCAGCAGCTGCTTGCCGAACGTCAAATGCAATTGCCATGCCATTGCCGTTTGCGTGTGGTGGGTCAGACGACTGAAGTCGCGCTTCTCGCTGTCGAAATAGCGCTTCAGGCTATCCCAGGTTCCTTGCGTTTCATAGCGGGACTGCTGGCCGAGCCATTGCTGCAGATAGAGCGCGCCCAGATCGTCGCTGCCATAGGTCGAGCCGCGCCACATCATCGGTGCCGGCAGGTATTGTTGTCCCAACGCGCCCCAGATGCCCCACGCACTGCGGGTGAGCGCGTCGGCGGCGATCAAGCGCACTGCCGCGGCGTCGGTGTAGAAGCGGATGCCTTCCATCACAATGACGTCGCTGCTTTGCTTGCTGCCGTTGTACGCGTCGACGATACGCACCGGCCGCGGATCGAGCCGGTGAGGCGCGTTCTTGTCCACCCCCACGCCATACAGTGCCTGGACAGCGGGCACCATTCGATCCCACGTGCGCAGCAGCTCGCCCGGATCCTTCAGATGCTTGGCGTGCGATGCGCGCACGGTAATTTCCGCGTGCTGGCTCACCAGTTCCACATAGGCCGAATCCGCATAGGTTGCCAGCATTTCCTGCCACTGCGCGTTGGTATGCTTGCCCAGCACGAAATGCGGCAGCGCGCGGCCGCCCTCGCGCAGGGTCACCGTCAGCGGATGCCCGGTCGGCGTGTGTTCGTAAGCGATATTGACGATGCCGTCCTTTTCCACGGCAATGCGATTTTCGCCCTTGACCAGCTTGACTTTTTGCGCGTAGTGATAGCGTTGGGTGTTGTCGGTCGGATGCAGGATCCACACCTCGACAGGTACACCCGGTGCCACGCCGGCGTCGTCAAAGTCGATTACCAGGGTGTCGCCCGCCTTGACCCAGTAACCGGTGGTTTGAAACGGGTTGCGCGCGTGGCGGGTCAGGTCCGCTTCACGCATGGCGCCTTCGGCCTGGTATTGCCGGATTTCGATTTGGCGAGCAGGCACGATGCTGCTGGCCTGCGAAGGCAAGCGGCCGAATGCGCCGGCCGGCCCGACGGCGGATTGCCCCACCGCCGAAGCCGGTGCGGCACCCAGAAGGGTCGCCGCCGCCAATGCCGCGACACCCACGCGCGCCCAATGTGCGCGACATACATGATTTTCTTTCATAACCGTTCGGTTTCCTTGTGAGAGATAAATCGCGGCCGCCCTATCGGCCGCAACTCACCCGGAATTTTTCGTCCTCCGATACAAAACCCCCAGACGAAAACCGGCACCCGCCGGGCCGAAAGCATCGGGCAAAGCGCTGGAAATCTCGCCATCGCGGCGGAATTTTCTGGGCCGGCGGCGGACCCGATTGGCCGGCATGGGGGTGCACCGCCGGTGCCGGGCCGGTACAATCGGGGGATTCAAGCCCTGTGAGGATCCGACGATGAATGCCCTCGAAGTGCGCAACTATTTACTGGGTTTGCAGGAGCAGATCGTCTCCACCCTGTCCCGCCTGGACGGCACGCCGTTCGTACAGGATGACTGGCAGCGCCCGGCCGACGGCGCGCTGCGCGGCGACGGCAAGACCCGGGTGCTGGAGGACGGCAAGCTGTTCGAGCGGGCCGGCGTGAATTTCTCGCATGTGCAGGGCGAGCGCCTGCCGCCGTCGGCCAGCGCCGGACGACCGGAACTGGCCGGACGCGGCTTCGAGGCGCTGGGCGTGTCGCTCGTGCTGCACCCGCGTAACCCGTACTGCCCGACCGTGCACATGAACGTGCGCATGCTGATCGCCACGCAGGCCGGCCAGAGCCCGGTTTTCTGGTTCGGAGGCGGCATGGACCTGACGCCGTACTATCCGTTCGAGGAGGACTGCCGTCATTTCCACCTGACCTGCAAGGTGGCGCTCGACCCGTTCGGCACGGAGCTCTATCCGCGCTTCAAGCAATGGTGCGACGAATATTTCTTTTTGAAGCACCGCAATGAGCCGCGTGGCATCGGCGGCATTTTCTTCGACGACTACTGCACGCCCGATTTCGCGCAGAGTTTCGCCATGGTGCAAAGCGTCGGTAACGCCTTTTTGCAGGCCTACCTGCCGATCATCGAGCGTCGCAAGGCGATGGCCTACGGCGAGCACGAGCGCGACTTCCAGGCCTTCCGGCGCGGCCGCTACGTCGAATTCAATCTGGTCTACGATCGCGGCACGCTGTTCGGCCTGCAGTCGGGCGGGCGCACCGAATC
Organism: Burkholderiales bacterium; assembly: GCA_018971155.1. Classification (GTDB taxonomy): domain Bacteria; phylum Pseudomonadota; class Gammaproteobacteria; order Burkholderiales; family Burkholderiaceae; genus Pandoraea. The sequence continues at coordinate 2,534 of JAGXBI010000229.1, read as the reverse complement.
GATCCTGGTGTCGATGCCGCCCGTCGTAAAATGGCGCTACGACTGGCAGCCGCTTCCCGGTTCGCTCGAAGCCAAGCTCTACACCGACTACCTGATCCACCGCGAGTGGGTATAGACGTCGCCCTCCTGGCAACTCATTACGGCCATGCCATTGCAGCACCCACCTTCCCCGCCGCTTCGCCGCATCGGCCTGCTGGGCGGCACGTTCGACCCGATCCACGCCGGCCATCTGGCGCTGGGCGAACTGTTCGCCGCGACGCTGGCGCTCGACGAACTGATTCTGATGCCGGCCGGGCAGCAACCGCAAAAGCATGACAGCACGCCCGCGCAACACCGCCTGGCAATGACCCGACTGGCCGCAGCGGCACTGGCCGAGCGCCTGCGGCGCGCGGGTCTGCCTACGACCCTGCGCGTGAGCACGATGGAAATCGAGCGCGAGGGCCCGAGCTACACCATCGACACCTTGCGCGAGCTGCGCCGGCAACTCGGCCCGGAGGCGTCGCTGACGCTGCTGATCGGGTCCGACCAGTTGCTGCGACTGGACACCTGGCACCAATGGCAACGGCTGTTCGATACCGCGCATATCGGCGTGGCCGCGCGCCCCGGCTTCGATTGGCGCAGCGCGCCACCGGCGGTGCGCACGCTCATCGCCGCACGCGGCGCCAACGCCGACACGGTACAATCGAGCCCTTGCGGCCACATCTTGCTGGACGATTCGCTGGCCATCGACATTTCGGCCACCGATCTGCGCGCCGAACTCGCCAGAATGAACGATTCGCGCCGGCCAGCAGGCGCTGCCGCCGACCTGTTGGCGCCCATCCTGGATTACATCCGGGCGCACCACCTTTACCGCACCTGACCAATCATTGCCATGGATATCCGCAAACTGCAGCGCACCATCGTGGATGCGCTGGAAGACGTCAAAGCCCAGGACATCGTCGTATTCAACACCGAGCACCTGACCTCGCTGTTCGACCGCGTGATCATCGCCAGCGGCACCTCCAACCGCCAGACCAAGGCACTGGCCGCCAGCGTGCGCGACAAGGTCAAGGATGCCGGCGGCGAGATCATCGCCATCGAGGGTGAAGACGTCGGCGAATGGGTGCTGGTCGACTGTGGCGACGCGGTCGTCCATATCATGCAGCCGACCCTGCGCCAGTATTACAACCTCGAGGAAATCTGGGGCGGCAAGCCGGTACGGCTGCGCATGGCCGCCAAGGGCGGGCCAGCGATGGCCGCCGCCGATGACGATGAAGAGGACGAGGCCGCCGCCGCGGCCCCGGTCAAGGCGCGCGCGGGCCGCAGCGCCGGCCGCAAGGCCTGAGCCGGCGTCGATGCGGCTGGTGATCGTAGCGGTCGGGCACAAGATGCCGGACTGGATCGAGGCGGGTTTCGGCGAATACGCCAAGCGCATGCCGCCGGAGCTGCGCATCGAACTCAAGGAAATTCGCCCCGAACAGCGCTCGTCGGCCAAAACCGCGCAGACCGTGATGGCCCTCGAGCGGCAGCGCATCGAAGCCGCGCTGCCGCGTGCCTGCCGGCTGATCGCGCTGGACGAACACGGACGCGACCTGACCACCGTGGCGCTCTCGCAGCGGCTGGAGCAATGGCAGCAGGACGGCCGCGACGTCGCCTTCGTGATCGGCGGCGCCGACGGCCTGGACCCGGCGCTCAAGGCCGGCGCCGACACGCTGCTGCGGCTGTCGAGCCTGACCCTGCCGCACGGCATGGTGCGCGTGCTGCTCGCCGAGCAGTTGTATCGCGCCTGGAGCATCACGGCCAACCATCCCTATCACCGCGCCTGAACAGGCACGCCGCGCCACGCTGCCGGGTTGCCCGGCGCACTATTGAAATGCCATATAAACATGGTAGGCTACGCGCGCCAACGTCCGCTGGGGCGGACGCGGTTTCCCGTTCAATCTGAGGAGATTGGGATGAAGAAAAATACATTGCGCCTGGCCTGCCTGAGCGCCGTGCTTGCGTTGGGACTTTGCCGCACGGCAAGCGCCGTCACCGAAATTCAGTTCTGGCATTCGATGGAGTCGGCCCTGGGCGATCGCGTCAACGATATCGCCAAGGAGTTCAACGCTTCGCAAACCCAATACAAGATCGTACCGATCTACAAAGGCAACTACGAGCAAAGCATGGCGGCCGGCATTGCCGCCTATCGCGCCGGCGACCCGCCGGCCATTCTGCAGGTCTACGAAGTCGGCACCGCTACCATGATGGGCGCCGGCAAGGCGATCAAGCCGGTCTGGCAGGTCATGAAGGATGCCGGCGTTCCCTTTAACGAGAACGCATTCGTGCCGACCGTCGCCAGCTATTACAGCGACAGCCACAATCATTTGATTTCGATGCCTTTCAACAGCTCCACGCCGGTGCTGTACTACAACAAGGATGCCTTCAAGAAGGCAGGCCTGGACCCCAACCAGCCGCCGCGCACCTGGGCCGACGTGGCCGCCGACGCCGCCAAGCTCAAGGCCTCGGGCATGTCGTGCGGTTTCACCACCGGCTGGCAGGGCTGGGTGCAGATC
>JAGXBI010000490.1 GCA_018971155.1 Burkholderiales bacterium | reverse complement strand
TGCCCGGGGCGCCATGCCGCCCGGTCTCGCCCTCGCCCGTCGATGCCGAAGCACGCCCCTGCGGGTCCAGCACGCGCAGCGTGGCGGCGGCCGGGTCGACCTCGATCCACGCCCCATGCGGCACGCACGAGGTAATGTCCTCGTCGAAGCCGGCCAGCATGGGAATCCCGGCCAGCGCGGCGCCCTGCACCAGAATCGTGTTGACGCTGTTGAAAACGATCGCCAGCGGCGCCATGTCGCGTGACTGCATCTCGTGGAGCATCCAGGCGCTTGCGACCCCCCCCTTGGCGGTATCGAGCACGAGAATGCGGCCGACATACGACTGTCCGACCAGTTTGTGGGCCGGCCGCGAGAATACGCCGGTCAGGCGATTCAGGTCGTAGCGGGCCGACAGGCCATCGTTGGCGACGAGCGCATGCCCCTCGACCTTGCGCCCCATCGCATGGCGTGCGCTGAGCACCAGTTCATTCATTGCAGTTCTCCGGTTTCGGCGGCATCGACGCATGCCGTCATCGACGCGAGCATCGGCACATAACCATAGCCGCCCAGGATGTTGACCAGCTTCGCGCTGTTGCTTGCCAGCCGCTTCCAGCCTTTGGCCTCGGCCATCTCGCGTGCATATGATTGGTAGAAGCACATGCCCGCGAGAACCGTGCCTCCGGCCGCCTCGATGCGTTCGGTGAAGCCGAAGCGATCCGCGTCGGGCTTGACCTGCGGGCTGGTCACCGCCAGCAGCGGCACCTTGAAGCGCCGCCCGTCGCACAGTTCGGCCAACGCACGAAGCTCATAGAGGCTCAGTTGCGGCGCCGAGAACACCACGACGTCGACGGCCTTTTCCAGCGCATAGCTGCGCGTGAGCGCCTCGATATCGGCGCGGCCGATGCACTGCCGCACCGGCAGGCGCTGCCCGCCCACCTCGCCCAGCGTGGGAGCCTCGGGCGTCACGCCGACGATATGGAACAGCGCGGTCGAGCCAAAGCTCGCCATTGCCGCGCCAAAGTGCTTGAGTTGATCCGAAGACGGTGCGACGTCGCCCATCTCGATGACCGGCACCTGCCAGTAGTTGCCGGCCAGACGGCCGATCACGCCGCCCAGCGCGCCCCATTCGTCGAGCCCGCGGGGCACGAAGTCGACCTGCACGCGCAGCGTGGCGCGCCGGTATTCGTCCAGATGAAATCCATAGCGCGGCGTGGGG
>JAGXBI010000228.1 GCA_018971155.1 Burkholderiales bacterium | reverse complement strand
GACTGCTTGAGCTGCTCGAGGATGGCCGGGTTCTCCAGGGTGGAAGTGTCCTGGGTGATCTCCTCGCCCTTGGCGATCACGCGCAGCAGGCGCCGCATGATCTTGCCCGAGCGGGTCTTCGGCAGGTTCTCGCCGAAGCGGATGTCGCGCGGCTTGGCGATCGGCCCGATCTCCTTGGCCACCCAGTTGCGCAGATCGGTGGCGATCTGCTTGGCCTCCTCGCCAGTCGGACGCGTGCGCTTGAGCACCACGAACGCGACCACCGCCTCGCCGGTCGTGTCGTCCGGGCGTCCCACCACGGCCGCCTCGGCCACCAGTGGATTGGCCACCAGCGCCGACTCGATCTCCATCGTGCCCAGCCGATGTCCCGAGACGTTGAGCACGTCGTCGATGCGACCCATGATCGTGAAGTAACCCGTCTGCCGGTCACGAATCGCGCCGTCGCCGGCCAGATAGATCTTGCCCCCCAGCTCCGCCGGGAAGTAGCTGTTCTTGAAGCGCTCCGGGTCGCCCCAGATGGTGCGCAACAGCCCCGGCCACGGCCGCTTGATCACCAGCATGCCGCCCTGCCCGTTCGGTACATCCTGCCCCGTCTCGTCGACGATCGCCGCGGCCACCCCAGGCAACGGCAATGTGCACGAGCCCGGCACCTGCGGCGTGACCCCCGGCAGCGGTGCGATCACGTGCCCGCCGGTCTCCGTCTGCCACCACGTGTCGACGATCGGGCAGCGCTCGCCGCCGACGTTCTTGTAGTACCACATCCAGGCTTCCGGATTGATCGGCTCGCCCACCGACCCCAGAATGCGCAGCGACGACAGGTCGTACTGGGTCGGGTAGATGCTCTTGTCCGACTCCGCCGCCTTGATCAGCGAGCGGATCGCCGTGGGCGCGGTGTAGAAGATCGACACCTTGTGGCGCGCGATCATGTCCCAGAAGCGCCCCGCGTTCGGGTAGGTCGGTACCCCTTCGAATACGATTTGGGTGGCCCCCACCGCCAGCGGCCCATAGGCGATATAGGTATGGCCGGTGACCCAGCCGATATCGGCGGTGCACCAGAACACGTCGCTGGGCTTGATATCGAAGGTCCACTGCATGGTCAGCGAGGCCCACAGCAAATATCCGCCCGAGCTGTGCTGCACGCCCTTGGGTTTGCCGGTCGAGCCCGATGTGTACAGAATGAACAGCGGATGCTCGGCGCCCACCCACTCCGGCTCGCACTGATCCGACTGGCCCGCGCTCAGCTCGTGCATCCACACGTCGCGCCCGGCCTGCATAGCGGCCGCGCCGCCCGTGCGACGGTATACGATGACCGTGTGCAGCGCATTGCAGCCGCCCAGCGCCAGCGCCTCGTCGACGACGTTCTTGAGCGGCAGCGCGCGGCCACCGCGCATCTGTTCGTCGGCCGTGATCACCGCCACCGCCCCCGCATCGATGATGCGCTCGTTGAGCGACTTGGCCGAAAAACCCGCAAACACCACCGAATGGGTCGCGCCGATGCGCGCGCAGGCCTGCATCGCCACCACGCCTTCGATCGACATCGGCATGTAGATCACCACCCGGTCGCCCTTCTTGATGCCGCGCGACTTGAGCGCATTGGCAAAGCGGCAGACCCGCTGGTGCAGCTCGCGATAGGTCACCGGCGTGCTGGTGCCGTCGTCCGCCTCGAAGATGATCGCCGTCTTCTCGGCATTGCCATTCTGCAGATTACGGTCGAGGCAGTTATAGGAGACGTTCAGCTGGCCGTCTTCGAACCACGTGTAGAAAGGCGCGTTGGATTGGTCCAGCACCTTGGTGAACGGCTTGTGCCAGGCGACGTTCTCGCGCGCCAGGCGCGCCCAGAACCCCTCATGATCGCGCTCGGCCTCGGCGCACATCGCCTGGTACGCCGCCATGCCGGAGATATTGGCCTGCGCGACCAGTGCCTGCGGCGGCGCAAACACGCGTTGCTCATGCATTACAGATTCGATGGATGCCATGATTGTCTCCTATGGAAAGCTGAAATATTTTCCGCCACCTTAAGGTGAATGCCTTACTGTGGGCTTACAACGCGGCAAGATCGCGCAAGCGGCATTTTGTTGCAATCGTAACTGATTTCCCCGGGGCAAGCGAACTACCGGCGACAGCGAAAAGAAGTTTCCGCCGATTTACACTGCTTTATCAACCGCATTTGCGGTACGAAGACGGAAATTCACGGCCATTTTCTCTCCTGGCGCACGTCATGGCGAGCGTCCAGCCGTGATGGCCGACGCCAGACGTTGTAAAATGCCGCCGTTATGCGGCCTGCGGATCGCCACTGCCGGCGGCGCTTGCCGCAAGCCCGTTTTCCCCCAATCAGACATCATTCGCCATGGCCACCATCAAGCAGGAAGACCTGATACAAAGCGTCGCCGATGCTCTTCAGTACATCAGCTACTACCATCCGCTCGACTACATCACCGCGCTGGGCAAGGCCTACGAGCTGGAGCAAAGCCCGGCGGCCAAGGACGCCATCGCGCAGATCCTGACCAACAGCCGGATGTGCGCCGAAGGGCACCGCCCGATCTGCCAGGACACCGGGATCGTGACGGTTTTCGTCAAGGTCGGCATGGACGTGCGCTGGGACGCCAGAATGGGGCTGACCGAGATGATCAACGAAGGGGTGCGCCGCGCCTACCTGAATCCGGACAACGTGTTGCGCGCCTCGATCGTCAATCCGCCCGATGGTGGGCGCAAGAACACCAAGGACAACACGCCGGCGGTGATCCACTATGAAATCGTGCCGGGCGACAAGGTCGACGTGACGGTCGCCGCCAAGGGCGGCGGCTCGGAGAACAAATCCAAGTTCATCATGCTCAACCCGTCCGATTCGATCGTCGACTGGGTGCTCAAGACCGTGCCGACCATGGGCGCCGGCTGGTGCCCGCCCGGCATGCTGGGCATCGGCATCGGCGGCACCGCCGAAAAGGCGATGGTGCTGGCCAAGGAATCGTTGATGGACCCGATCGACATCCAGGAGGTGATCGCCCGCGGCCCGCGCGACTGGATCGAGGAAATGCGCGTCGAGCTGTATGAAAAGGTCAATGCGCTGGGCATCGGCGCGCAGGGCCTCGGGGGCCTGTCGACCGTGCTCGACGTGAAGATCATGGCCTACCCGACGCACGCCGCCTCCAAGCCGGTGGCGATGATCCCGAACTGCGCGGCCACGCGCCACGCGCACTTCGTGCTCGACGGCTCCGGCGTCGCCACGCTCGAAGCGCCGCCGCTCGACGCCTGGCCGAAGGTGCATTGGGCGCCGAATACCGAAACCAGCAAGCGTGTCGACCTGAACACGCTGACCAAGGAAGAAGTCGCCAGCTGGAAGCCCGGCCAGACCCTGCTGCTCTCGGGCAAGATGCTGACCGGCCGCGACGCGGCGCACAAGCGCATCGCCGACATGATGGCCAAGGGCGAGACGCTGCCGGTCGATTTCACCAACCGCGTGATCTATTACGTCGGCCCGGTCGACCCGGTGCGCGACGAGGTCGTGGGCCCGGCCGGCCCGACCACCTCCACCCGCATGGACAAATTCACCGACATGATGCTGTCCAGGACCGGCCTGATCGCGATGGTCGGCAAGGCCGAGCGCGGCCCGGTGGCGATCGAGGCGATCAAGCAGCACAAGGCCGCCTACCTGATGGCCGTCGGCGGCGCCGCCTACCTGGTCTCGAAAGCGATCCGCGGCTCGCGCGTGGTGGCCTTCGAAGACCTCGGCATGGAAGCGATCTACGAGTTCGACGTGCGGGACATGCCGGTGACCGTGGCGGTGGACGCCAGCGGCGTTTCGGTTCACCAGACCGGCCCGCGCGAGTGGCAGGCCAAGATCGGCAAGATCCCGGTCGCAGCCGCGTAAAATCCGTCCTCGCCCCTGGCGTCATACGGCAAACCCAGGCTCCACGGCCTGGGTTTTTTATTGGGCTGCGCCTGCGAATGGCTTACATTCCCATTATCGCCACAGTTCACAAAACACCCCGTCCGGCTTGGCTTTCAAGGTAAAGCGCGCTATCGTTTAGCGCCGATCTTCATTTTTGTCCTCATCTTTGGAACACGACATGCAAGGCGACAAGAAAGTCATCGAGTACCTGAACGCCCAGCTCAAGAACGAGTTGACCGCCATCAACCAGTATTTCCTGCATGCCCGCATGTACGGGCACTGGGGGCTCGACAAGCTCGGCAAGCACGAATACGACGAATCGATCGGCGAGATGAAGCACGCCGACAAGCTGATCGAACGCATCCTGATGCTCGATGCGCTGCCCAATCTGCAGGATCTGCACAAGCTGCTCATTGGCGAGAACACCGAAGAAATCCTGGCATGCGACCTGAAGCTCGAACGGATCTCGCAAGCGACCTGCAAGGAAGGCATCGCCCATTGCGAATCGGTGCGCGACTACGTCTCGCGCGACCTGTTCGCGCAGATCCTGCACGACACCGAGGAACACATCGACTGGCTGGAGACGCAAATCGAACTGGTCGACAAGGTTGGCCTGCAGAACTATCTGCAGTCGGGCATGGGCTCGCCCGAATCCTGAGCGCCAGCCCGAATCCGTTTCGGGTAAAATCCACAAGCCGGCCGCGACCGGCTTTTTTATCGCCCCCACTGCCCATTTGCGCTCATCGCCATGTCTCGCTCCGACGTCATCGGCATCTTTGATTCCGGCCTCGGCGGTTTATCCGTATTGCGTGCCATCCGCGCGCTGGCCCCGCAGGAATCGCTGATCTACTGCGCCGATTCCCGCTACGCGCCATACGGCGAGCGCAGCGACGCCTTCATTGCCGAGCGCAGCGAGGCAATCGGCCAATGGCTGTGCGATCACCACGCCAAGGCGCTGGTGGTGGCGTGCAATACCGCAACCGCCCATGCGATCACCGCTTTCCGCGCTCGCTTCACGCTGCCGGCCATCGGGGTCGAGCCGGGCATCAAGCCCGCCGCGCTGGCCTCGCGCAGCGGCGTGGTCGGCGTGCTGGCCACGGCAGCCACATTGCGCAGCGCCAAATTCCAGCGCCTGCTCACCGAATTCAGCGACCGCTGCCGTTTTATCTGCCGGGCCGGCCATGGCCTGGTGGAGAGAATCGAAATGGGCGATCTCGATTCCCCCGAAGTCGAGGCGCTGCTGCACCAATATCTCGACCCCATGCTCGCCGCCGGCGCCGACACGCTGGTGCTGGGCAGCACGCACTACCCCTTCCTGGCGCCCGCCATTCGCCGCATTGCCGGCGATGGCCTGACGCTGATCGATACTGGCGAGGCAATTGCGCGTCAATTGCTGCGTCAACTCGACCAGCACGACCTGCGCCAACCAGCCGGCACCATCGGCACCGTCCGCCTGTGCACCACGGCCGACGCCGCGTTGCTGCAGCGTGTGGCGCATCAATGGCTGCAGCTCGATGCAACGGCCGAAGCCATCGAAATCCCCTTGCCTGCGCTGAATCAATAACCACAAGGGCAACGTAGTTACTGCATTGCGCACTTGCAATGTGCGAAGAAATTAATAATAATTATTCTCATTATTGTTTCATTTAGTATGTGTGCCATGATTGTCTGCGTTTGCAAATCCGTCTCGGACCGCCAGATCAAAGCCTGTGTGGACGCCGGCGCCACGTCGCTGGAAGAGCTCCAGGTCGATCTGGGCGTGGCGCTATGCTGCGGCAAGTGCGAGGACTACGTGCGCGAAATGCTCGACGGCGCCCCCTGCGGCATCGCCTGCGCGGGCCGCTCGGCCAGCCAACCGTGCCCGGGGCAAAGCGCCGAGCCGCGCGAGGCGGCACTGGCCGCCTGAACGGCGCGCACCACCGATACCCTCCGAAACCGCGGCCAAGTCGACCGCAGCGCGCAGCGCGCGTGTATCATGGGCCGATCGGCACGACGGCCCACATCGACTCTCGCGCTGCCAGCAACTCCCTGGCGGCCGTCCATCGCAGCTCCGGCTGTCGATGCTGTGTGACCGGACAGCCAGCCAGACTCGGCATAGCGATACATCTCGCGCGCCCACGGCCAGCCAGTAACTCTGTGCTTACCTTGTGGGAGACCGGGATGGAATTGCTCATTGGTTTTGTCGCGACGCTATGCATCTCTTTTTTCCTGTTCCGCCGCTGATACGGTTGCCCACCTTGGGCGGCATCCGCCATGCCGGTCGCCGGC
>JAGXBI010000227.1 GCA_018971155.1 Burkholderiales bacterium | reverse complement strand
CAGGTCAAACCGGGGGGCACGCTGACCTACATCACCCGCTATACCAACCGAAGCGAACAGCCATTAACCGACATCAGCCTGCATCAGCTGGTGCCGCCCCACACAATGTTCGTCGAAGCGCAATGCGATCAGCCGCTGCCGCCGGGCCTGACGTGCGCGACGAATACCGCCCGGGCTGCCGCCAATGATCCCGATGGCGGCGACCCAACGGGCAACAAGACGCGCGTTCAGTGGCAGCTCAAGGGCAAACTGAACCCGGGAGATTCCGGCAGCGTCAGCTTCACCGTGCGGGTTGCCGAACGCTGAAGGTATAACCCTCGCCAGGGATCGCAAGGAGCCGGGGGCCATCACGCATGGAACCCCGGCCGCGATTGTCGAATGCGGGCCGGAAGTCTTGCGGCGCACCCGCGTGCTCGGGAAAAAATCCACGGGCGGCCCGCGGGTCTGTCAAGCGCTTGCCGGCGCGACGTAGTCCTTGAACCGCTCGCGCAACTTCAGCTTCTGCATTTTGCCGGTGGCCGTGTGGGGAATCTCGTCGACGAAAACGACGTCGTCCGGAATCCACCATTTGGCCACCCGCCCTTCATAGAACTTCAGGATTTCCTCGCGCGTGACCTGCGCGCCCGGCTTTTTGACGATCACCAGCAGCGGCCGCTCGTCCCACTTCGGATGCGCGATCGCAATGCACGCGGCCTCATGCACCGCCGGATGAGCCATCACGACGTTCTCGACGTCGATCGAACTGATCCACTCCCCTCCGGACTTGATCACGTCCTTGCTGCGGTCGGTGATGTGCACGTAGCCATCGGCATCGATCGTCGCCACATCACCGGTCGGGAACCAGCCGTTGACGAGCGGCGATTTATCGCCTTTGAAATACGTGTCGATCACCCACGGCCCGCGCACCAGCAAATCGCCAAACGACTCGCCGTCCCAGGGCAATTCCTGGCCGTCGGGGCCGACGATCTTCAAGTCGACACCGTAGATCGCACTGCCCTGCTTCTCGAGCAGCGCGCGCTGCGCTTCACGCGGCAAATTGGCATGCTTGACCCGCAGCTTGCACAGCGTGCCCAACGGTGACATTTCACTCATGCCCCAGGCATGGATGACCTGCACACCGTACTCTTCCTCGAAGGTACGGATCATCGCCGGGGCGCATGCGGAGCCGCCGATCACGGTGCGATTGAGCGTGCTGAAGCGCAGTCCGTTTTTTTTCACATGGTCGAGCAAACCCAGCCACACGGTGGGCACGCCGGCCGAAAAGGTCACGCCCTCGGTCTCGAACAGTTCATACAACGATTTGCCGTCGAGATCCTTGCCCGGAAACACGAGTTTCGCACCGGTCAGTGGCACGGCATACGGCAATCCCCAGGCGTTGACGTGAAACATCGGCACGACCGGCAGCACGCAGTCGCGTGCCGAGAGCGCCATCGAATCGGGCAGCGCCGCGCCATAGGAGTGCAGCACCGTGGAGCGGTGGCTGTACAGCACGCCCTTTGGATTGCCGGTGGTGCCCGAGGTGTAGCACAAGCTCGATGCGGTGTTCTCGTCGAACTCCGGCCACGTGTAGTCACTGTCCTGCGCATCGAGCAGTTCTTCGTAACACAGCAGGTCGACTTCGCTGGCGGGCATATGCGCCCGATCGGTCATGGCGACCCAGCCCCGCACTTGCGGGCAATGCGGCGCCAGCCGTTCGACCAGCGGCAGGAACGTCAGATCGAAAAACACATACCGATCCTCGGCATGGTTGGCGATGTATTCGATCTGTTCGGGGAACAGGCGCGGATTGATCGTATGGCAGACCGATCCCGCACCCGAGACTGCGTAATAGATTTCCAGATGCCGATAACCATTCCACGCCAGTGTGCCGACGCGCTCGCCCGGCTCGACGCCAAGCGCATGCAGCGCCTTGGCCAGTTGCCTGGCGCGCTGCTGGAGGTCGCGGTAGGTATAACGGTGGATGTCGCCTTCGATGCGGCGCGACACGATTTCGGTGTCGCCGTGATGTCGCGCCGCGTGCCGCAGGATCGACGAGATCAGCAGCGGCACGTGCATCATTTGCCCCGGAATGGTGCTTGCCATGGGGTCAGTCTCCTGGATATGTTTATATTGCCGTTTCGGCCGCGCTCGGCCGTGGCTACATACTAGCGAGCAGTGAATGCACCGCTCAAGTAAAATATCGGGAAATCCGAGGGCCCACAATATGTCGTATTCCCCGAGCGCCGACGCCGCCTCGGCGCCCGCCGCCGAGGCGCTCACGCTGCCGCTGACCAACGGTTTCGCACGCCTGGGCGAAGCGTTCTTCACTCGCCTGACGCCCGCGCCGCTGCCGGCGCCCTATCTGGTAGGCTTCAGCGCCCAGGCGGCGAGCCTGCTGGGCTGGTCCGGCGAGGTCGCGGCCCACCCTGATTTCATCGATACATTTGCAGGCAACCGACCGCTGCCGGGCGCCGATCCGCTTGCCAGCGTGTATTCGGGCCACCAGTTCGGCGTATGGGCCGGGCAGCTCGGCGACGGACGCGCACACTGGCTGGGCGAGGCGCACACGCGCGGCGGCGACTGGGAGGTTCAACTCAAGGGCAGCGGCCTGACGCCCTACTCCCGCATGGGCGACGGCCGGGCCGTGTTGCGCTCGTCGATCCGCGAATTTCTCTGCTCCGAGGCGATGCACCACCTCGGCATTCCCACCACGCGCGCACTATGCGTGGTCGGCTCGGACGCGCCGGTGCGCCGCGAGACCATCGAGAGCGCGGCGGTCGTCACCCGCCTGTCGCCCAGCTTTATCCGCTTCGGCCATTTCGAGCACTTCGCTGCGTGCGAGCGGCACGACCTGCTGGCCCAACTGGCCGACTTCGTCATCGAGCGCCACTACCCGCACTGCCGCGACGCCGCCAATCCCTACCAGGCGCTGCTGGCCGAGGTCTCGACGCGCACCGCCGAGTTGATGGCGCAGTGGCAGGCGGTCGGCTTCTGTCATGGGGTGATGAATACCGACAATATGTCGATCCTGGGCCTGACGATCGACTATGGCCCGTTCGGATTCATGGATGGCTTCAACGCCAACCATATCTGCAACCACTCCGACAGCCAGGGCCGCTACGCCTATCGCATGCAGCCCAACGTCGCCTACTGGAACCTGTTTTGCCTGGCGCAGGCCCTGCTGCCGCTGATCGGCGATGGCCAGGCCGGCGTCGAGGCAGCCCAGGCCGCGCTCGAAGGCTACAAGCCTGGCTTCGCCGACGAGATCGATCTGCGCCTGCGCGCGAAGCTCGGCTTGCGTGAGGCGCACCCCGGCGACGAAGCGCTGCTGAACCGGTTGTTCGAAATCATGCATGCCGGCCGGGTCGATTTCACACTGTTCTTCCGCCGCCTGGCGCAGTTGCGCGTCGAGAGCGCCGAGCAGGACGCGCCGCTGCGCGACATGTTCATCGATCGCGCGGCTTTCGACGCCTGGGCGACCGATTACCGGGCGCGTCTGCGCCATGAAGGCAGCGACGACCTCGCACGCGGTGCGGAGATGAATTCGGTGAATCCCAAATATGTGTTGCGGAACCATCTGGCGGAAACCGCTATCCGAAAAGCCAGTGAAAAGGATTTTTCCGAAGTGACTGCCCTGTTGCGTCTGCTCGAGCATCCCTTCGACGAACAACCCGAGATGGACCATTACGCCGCCTTGCCGCCCGACTGGGCCGCTCAGCTAGAGGTGAGCTGTTCGTCGTAATTTCCCCCGATTTCTGGAGATATTCATGAGCTCTATTCAAAAGACCGATGCCGAGTGGCGCGCCGAACTCGACGATATCGAGTACCAGGTGACCCGCCATGCCGCCACCGAGCGGCCGTTTACCGGGCGTTACTGGGATCATTGGGAAAACGGCGTCTATCGCTGTGTGTGTTGCGGTGAGCCGCTCTTCGAGTCGGCCAGCAAGTTCGATGCCGGTTGCGGCTGGCCCAGCTATTCTCGGCCGCTCGACGAAACCGACATCGATGAAATTGCCGACCACAGTCACGGCATGGAACGCGTCGAGGTCCGCTGCCATCATTGCGGCGCGCACCTGGGTCACGTGTTCGAGGATGGGCCCGCACCGACCGGACTGCGCTATTGCATTAATTCCGCCGCTTTGAAATTCCAGGCGGAATCGGACGCACAGGCGGCGTCGCCGGGCGACGAGCCCGCATTTCCGGGTGCGTCCGACAAGCCGGTGCGCTAAACTGCCGCCGGCAACTTTTTTTTCGATTTCAGCGAGCCCGCCACACCCATGAAATTTTTGTTCGATCTGTTTCCGATCATCCTGTTTTTTGTCGCCTTCAAGATCGCCGGCATCTACGCGGCTACCGCCGTGGCGATCGCCGCGACCGTGGTGATGATCGGCTGGGTATGGTTCCGCCACCGCAAGGTCGAGGCAATGCAGTGGGTGAGTCTGGCGATCATCGTCGTGTTCGGCGGCGCCACGCTGGTACTGCACGACGACACCTTCATCAAATGGAAGCCGACCGTGCTGTACTGGCTGTTTGCGGGCACGCTGTTCATTTCTGAATTGATGTTCGACCGCAATCTGATCCGCGCCATGATGGAAAAGCAGATGGCGTTGCCCGAGCCTGTGTGGCGCACGCTGAACGTCAGCTGGGCATTGTTTTTCCTGGCCATGGGTGCGCTCAATATCGCCATTGCCTATCATTATTCGACCAGCACCTGGGTCAATTTCAAGCTTTTCGGCAGCATGGGGCTCATGGTGGTGTTTATCGTCATCCAGAGCCTGTGGCTCGGCAAATATATGAAACAGGACGATTGATCATGCCCGCCACGCCCGAATCCGTCATCGAGCAACGCCTGCGTGCCGCGCTCTCGCCCGAAAAGCTTGCACTCGAAAACGACAGCGCGTTGCATGCCGGCCATGCCGGCGCGTCGGCCGGCGGCCATTACCGCCTGACCATCGTGGCCGCCGCATTCGCCGGCAAGAACCGCGTGGCGCGGCATCGCTTGGTGTATGATGCGCTGTCTGATTTGATGCAGAACGGCGTCCATGCGCTGGCCATAACCGCGCTGACGCCGGATGAAGCCGGTTTGCCCCCCATTTCGCATTGACCTCCATTCAGATCGTTAGGAATTCGCATGGCTTTGAAATCTATCCGCATCGCTCTCATTGCGCCGGTCCTCGCAGCGCTCGTCGGCCTGCCCGCCCACGCGCAGAATGTCGCCGTGGTCAATGGCACTCCGATTCCCGTTTCGCGCGCCGATGCCATGGTCAAGGAGATGGTCAAGCAAGGGCAGCAGAACTCTCCCGAGTTGCAGGCACAGGTGCGAGAAGATCTCGTCAACCGCGAAATCCTGACGCAGGAAGCGATCCGGCGCGGTCTGCAAACCCAGCCCGACGTTCAGAACCAGCTCGCGCTGGCGCGCCAATCGGTATTGATTCGCGCCCTGATCAGCGATGAGCTGCAGAAATCGCCAGTCACCGACGCCGAAGTGCAAGCCCGATATGACGAGCTCAAGAAGCAATATGGCGCTCAGGAATATCATGCCCGCCACATCCTGGTGCCGACCGAAGCCGAAGCCGAGCAATTGATCGCCAAGCTCAAGGCCGGGGCGAATTTCGCCGATCTGGCCAAGCAATACTCGAAGGATCCGGGCTCCGCGCCCAATGGCGGCGATCTCGACTGGTCGCCAGCGAGCGCCTACGTTGAACCGTTCGCGGCCGCACTGACCAAGCTGAAAAAAGGTGAATACACCGACAAGCCGGTCAAGACGTCGTTTGGCTATCACATCATCGAGCTGGAAGATGTGCGCCCAGCGCAGATTCCTCCGCTGTCCGAAGTCAAAACCCAGCTCGAACAGCAGATGCGCCAGGAAAAGCTGCAGAAGTTCGAGATGAATCTGCGCGACAAAGCCAAGATTCAATAAGCGGGGAACGCACCCGGATGCGTGAAAAGAAACCGCCCCTCCGGGCTAATGCCGTTCAGTTAAGGTCTTTTTGTAGGTACCGAACGGTGTAGCGGAGGGGTCGCGATTTGACGACCCGATCGCATTTGCGGTCGGGTCGTTTTTCGTTGATGAGCCGCTTGAGGTGCTCACGCAGCCGTTTAAGAACTGCGGGAAGCTTGGCAAGCGCCGGCGTGCGAGCGGCCCACATCATCTCGTGCTGGATGAGGTGGAAGGAGCGCACGAAGCTGAGTTCGGTCGGTTCGCACCTGGCCTCGAAG
>JAGXBI010000226.1 GCA_018971155.1 Burkholderiales bacterium | reverse complement strand
ATCCGTGGCCGACTCTGAAACCGCCAGCCCGACGCCAGCGACACCAGTTGCACGCCCCGTCCATCCCACTCGCTGCGCATTTCCTCCAGCAGCGCGCGCACGACACCCGCCGACAAATCTTCGGCAAATAGCTTGCACAAATCGCCGACTTTCAGCGGCTCTTGGGCGCAGATCAACGCTGTCTCGAGGACGATTTTCGCCTCTTGAGTATTCATGCGGCTATGCAGTGCCGGGAATCTTGCAACCCGGTCTCAGGACTAAATTGAGTGCTGGAACAACACAAGAGCGCGCCCGATGATTGTGATCGGTCGTGGAGACGGCAGCGCAACCCGGTTATATCGAATGCCTACTAGGTTGCCTGGAGATTTTCAGGAAGAAACATCTCGCCACCCAGTTCGGGCTCAATTATTACGCAAAGCGATTCGCCCGTAAAGTCGTTTCCCGCCCGAATGCCGGATAATTGCTCCGTCGCTCCCCCGCAAGGGGTGGTGCCGGCGTGTCCGGCGCCTGGCGCGGCAGGCCGCGCAGGCGGTATCTTGCCACCGGGCCTCGTGCTAGAATCGCCTGCTAAGTTCAGAGGGAACCATGACAACGAATTCCGGCTCGACATCGCCGCCGTCGCCCCGTTGTTCAGCCTGCTCTCTAAGCCAATTCTGCTTGCCTGTCGGCATCCCCCTAGATGAATTGACCCGGCTCGACCAACTGGTGGCAGAGCGCATCCGCCTGAAAAAGGGTGAAGCGCTCTATCTCTATGGTGACCCGCTGCGGGCCATTTTCGGCGTTCGCTGCGGATCGCTCAAGAGCTACATCGACTCCGAAGACGGCCGCGAGCAAGTCGTCGGCCTGCATATCCAGGGCGAATTGCTCGGCCTGGATGCCATTGCCGACGAGCGTCACGCCTCGACTGCCGTGGCGCTGGAGGACAGCGAGGTTTGCGTGGTGCGCTTTGCCGAACTGGAAAAGCTGTCTGCCCAGGTGCCTTCGCTGCAGCGCCAGTTGCACCGCCTGCTGAGCCTCGAGATCCGCAACGATCATCGCATGCTGCTTTCGCTCGGCACCATGCGGGCCGAACAGCGCCTGGCCGTGTTCCTGCTCAATCTTTCCGAGCGGCTGTCGATGCGCGGCTACGCCGCCAATGAGTTCGTGCTGCGCATGAGCCGCGAGGAAATCGGCAGCTACCTGGGACTGACGCTGGAAACCGTCAGCCGGCTGTTCTCCCGTCTGCAACAAGGCGGCGTCCTGTCGATCAAGCAGCGCCGCCTGAAGGTCACCGATCCCGACGCCTTGCGGCATTTGGCCGGCGAGAACTGCCAGGCGCCAGCGATCCCGCGCCCCCGCTGAACGGGCCAATGCGCGCGGCGGATCGCCCGCCTCGACACGCCGAAACGGCAACACTGCGCCGTGCTTGGCGGGCCGTCTCGCACCAATCGACAAAGGCACCAAAACTCTCTATATTTCAATCCATCCCTATTCGCCGGAGCCAGACATGGCGGCGCTCTCCAACACCCTGAAGCTTGACCGGGACGAACTGGATGCCTACTGGATGCCTTTCACGGCCAATCGCCAGTTCAAGGCCGCGCCTCGCCTCATTGCTTCGGCCGAAGGGATGTATTACACGGATGTCGAAGGACGCCGACTGCTCGATGGCATCGCCGGCATGTGGTGCTGCAATGCCGGTCACAACCGCAAGCCGATCGTCGAGGCGATCCAGCGGCAAGCCGCCGTACTCGATTTTTCCCCGCCTTTCCAGGTCGGCCAGCCGCTGCCCTTCGAACTGGCCAACCGGCTGGCGGCTTTGGCACCCGCCTCGTTAAATCGAGTCTTTTTCACGAATTCCGGATCCGAATCGGTCGATACCGCGCTTAAAATCGCCATCGCTTACCAGCGTCAACGCGGTCAGGGCACCCGAACCCGGCTGATTGGCCGCGAGCGCGCCTATCATGGCGTCGGCTTCGGCGGCATTTCGGTGGGCGGCATCGCCACCAACCGCCGGATCTTCGGGCCACTGCTGCCCGGCGTCGACCATCTCCCCCACACCCATGACCTGACGCACAACGCGTTCAGCCGCGGGCAACCCGCCTGGGGAGCGCATCTGGCTGACGACCTCGAGCGGCTGGTGCAGTTGCACGATGCATCGACGATTGCAGCGGTCATCGTCGAACCGGTGGCCGGCTCGACCGGCGTGCTGGTACCGCCCAAAGGTTATCTCGAGCGTCTGCGCGAGATAACCCACAAATACGGCATCGTGTTGATTTTCGACGAAGTCATCACCGCCTTCGGCAGACTGGGCGGGTCGTTCGCCGCGGGCGTGCTGGGCGTCGAGCCGGACATCATCACCACCGCCAAGGGGCTCACCAGCGGCACCGTGCCGATGGGCGCGGTGCTGGTGCGCGAGGAAATATACGACGCGTTCATGACCGGCCCGGAAAACGCCATCGAACTGACGCATGGCTACACCTACTCGGCCCACCCGCTGGCGTGCGCCGCCGCGCTGGCCACGCTCGAGCTCTACCGCGACGAAGCGCTCTTCGAGCGCGCCGCGTCGCTGGCGGGCTATTGGGAGGCCAGATTGCACGGCTTGCGAGAAGCCCGGCACGTCGCCGACCTGCGCAACCTCGGCCTGATCGGGGCGATCGAGTTGCAGCCGCGCGAGGGCGCGCCGGGTGCCCGCGCTTTCGACGTCTTCCTCAAATGCTGGGAACGCGGCCTGATGATCCGCACCACCGGCGACGTCATTGCATTGTCACCGTCGCTCATTATCGAACGCGAGCAAATCGACGAGCTGTTCTCGATCGTCGCCGACGCACTGGCATCGACCGACTGATCGCCACACACCGGGAAACGGCATGGCAACCTCTTTCTTTCTCACCCCTGACGACGCCGAACAGGCATTTTACGAAGCGCTCAATCGTGGTGACGTCGACGCGCTGATGGACGTCTGGTCGGAGGACGAGGACGTCGTATGCATTCATCCGGCCGGTCCGCGCGTGGTCGGCGTCGGGGCCGTGCGCAGCAGTTGGGAGCAAATCCTGGCGCACGGCAGCCTTGATATCACGGTCACGCACCGGCAGGTCGCGCGCAATCCGTTATGCGCGATTCACAGCGTCATCGAGCAACTGCTGGTCGAACACGGACCGCAGCCTCGCTACGCATTCGTGGTGGCCACCAACATCTATCTGAAGGAAGCCGACGGCTGGCGGCTCGTGCTTCATCATGCCAGCCCTGCTCTCGGGCATGAGGGCAGCCAGATCGAGACGCACGGGCACGTGTTTCATTGACCCGTGATACTCGTCACGCTGCAGCCGGATCGACGATCTCTCCGCCCAACGCCTCAACCCCCTTTCGCAACGCCTCAAAGGCGCCATCGAGCAGCGCCGGATCGCCCTTGACGCCAAGGTCGATATGCCGGCGAGCATAATGCCCGCCTCGCTCGCTGTCGCCGACGCTGGGCAGGCTGAACACCTTGACCGCCGCAAATTCGGTTTCGATCTGCTCCATCAGCGGAGTCAGCGTCGACTCGGCCAGGCCGAACACCAGCATCGAACGCTCGCCGTGCGGGCGCAGATGGTGCAGGTCCAGGTAATAATGGTCGAGCGCCCAGGCCATCATCGGCCAGGCCATGACCGGAAAGCCCGGCATGAAATGATGGCGCCGAATCGAAAAACCGGGAATCTTGTTGTACGGATTGGGCAAAATCTCGCAGCCCACCGGAAACTCGCCCATCTTCAGGCGATGACGGTTGTCGGCCTGCGTCAGATCGGCGCGGCCGTCCCCGCTCGTGTCGGCAATGCGCTCCAGAATCAGGCGTTCGGCCTCGGGATGCAGCGCCAGCGGCACCCCCAGCGCCTGCGCCGCGCATTGCCTGGTGTGGTCATCCGGCGTCGCGCCGATGCCGCCGGTGCAAAAGACGATATCGTCACCGGCGAATGTTCGTCGCAGCGTGGCGGTGATGCGCGCCGGATCGTCGCCGATGTACTCGGCCCAATCCAGATGCATGCCACGCTCGCCCAGCAGTTCGATGGTCTTGGGCAAGTGCTTGTCATTGCGTCGTCCCGACAGGATTTCATCACCGATTACGATGAGCCCGATCGCCATAAATCAATCCTTTCCTCTCTCGTTGCGCGGCACGTCACGGGCCAGGCACTGCCCGCTCGCCGACGCTTGCGCGCTGCGCTGGCGCATCGGCCCGCAAGCGGGCCAACGCGCGCAGGCAATAGTGTGCAAACCACAACGCCGAAAACACAAAAATCAAAACATACAGCCAGATGACCACGACCGCCACGATCGGAAACAACACGATCATCACCGCGGACGACACCCAAAGCAGCGTCGGCAACGCGCCCAGCAGGCCCGTGGCCACACCCATGGCCAGCAACGGCAACCGGTGTTCCCGCACGATGCTGCGGCGCTCGTCGGCCGTAGCGTGCTCGGCCAACGCATCATAAGTCATTACCCGATAAGTCAACCACCCCCATAGCAGCGGCGGAATCAGTGCGAAAAACGGCGGCACCAGCCAGAATGGCAACGTGAGCACCATCAGGAATAGAAATATCAGCGTCGCACCGCAAGACTGCGCCAGGCTGCCCAGGGCCGAGCCGCCGCGACGTGCTTCGAGCGTCACGTAGTGGCGTGCCGACAAGTGACGAAGCACCGCCGGCATCGACAGCACCGCGATCAGCAGCAATGCCGAGGCGACGATCAGCGGAACGGCCAGCGCCACCACGATAAAAGGCGCCAGCGTCATGCGCAGGCTGTCGATGCCGAAGAAGCCGAAGAAATGGTACAGCCAATGCGTCAGCGGCCATTGTTCCAGCCAGACCCGCAGCGCATCGGTCACCGGCTCCCAGCCGAACCACAAGACCACGCCCCACAACACGCCGGAGACCAGAAACGGCACGGCCGTCAGCCACAGCATGCGCGGGTGCAGCAGGCTCACCAGCGCCTTGCCAAAAGTACGCAGCAACTCATTCATGGAAAATCGGGCACCCGGCACCCCCGGCTCGACAAAGTGCAGCAGGTCGTTCGGAAAAGCGGTTGGCCATGTCGAGAATACAAAGATCGGGGGGCATCGACTCGTGTGACGCAGAAATAAGCATCCAGCATATCACTGCCGCCGATCTTCTTGGTCGGGCAATCCGGCATGAAGCATGCGGCGCTGCCGTCTCAGCGCTGCAACGATTCCCACACCTTATGCAAGCGCTTGACCGACACCGGCATCGGCGTGCGCAGTTCCTGCGCGAACAGCGATACGCGGAGTTCCTCCAGCAGCCAGCGAAATTCGTCGAGCCGGCCATCGTCCTGGTCCCGTCGCTGCGACAGGGCGCGCTGGTAGTTTTGCAGCAGCGGCGCCAGTTCCGCCGCCACTCGCGCGTCGCGACCGGCGTCGGCTTTGAGTTTGTCGATGCGCAGCGTCATCGCTTTCAAATAACGCGGGAAATGCGCCAGTTGCGCGTAGGGTGTGTCAGCGATAAAGCGCTTGCCGATCAGGCGCTGCAATTGCTGCTGCAGATCGGCAAACGCTTGCCCATACGCCTTTGCCTGAGGCAGCTTTTTCTGCACGGTGGCATATTCGGTCAGAATCAGCCCGACCAACCGCGCGATTTCCTGCGCCAGCAAATTCAGGCGCGCCTTGCCTTCATCCTTGCGCGCCCCGAAACCGGCGGCGTCAGCCGGCAACGGCGCCTGCAGGCACGCGCGCGTCAGTGCCTCGTCGATGATCTGATCGCGCAGCTCTTCCTGGGTACCCAGCGCCATGTACTGCATCGCCATTTGTTGCAAGCCGGGGATGTTCTTCTCCAGGTACTTGACCTGATCCCTGAGCTGCAACGCAAACAGGCGTCGCAGTCCGCCAAGATGCACGCGCGCCGCCTCGGCCGGATCGTCGAACACCTCGAGGTCACAATGACTCGTGCGATCGACCAGCGCCGGGTAGCCGAACAGCGTTTGGCCACCCCGGCGAATTTCGAGCATCTCCGGCAATTCGCCGAAAGTCCAGGCGGTCAGGCCCTCGTAGCGAGATGCGTCGAGCGGCGACGTGCCACCGTGGCGAGGCGGCGCCGCGCCCGCCGGTGGTGTGCCTTCGGACGGCGCGGCGGCCTGGGCCGCGGCACTGACTACGGCACTTTGCGCTGCGATCTGCTGGAAAATTTGCTGCGCCTGCTGCCCGAGTTCCGCCCGCAGTTGCGCCAGGTTGCGGCCCATGCCGAGCTGCCGGCCGTGTTCGTCGATCACCTTGAAGTT
>JAGXBI010000489.1 GCA_018971155.1 Burkholderiales bacterium | reverse complement strand
GCGCCGTGCCATGGCCGCACGCCCCGCCGATGCCGCCTGCGCGCGCGCCTTGCGGCTGGCCGAACACCGCCTGGCTCTCTCCCCTTACTACATGGTCGGACACCAGTTGGGGCAACTGGTGGGCAACGCGGGTAACCCGCGACTGGCGGTGCTCACCGGCGGCGGCCCGGGCGCCATGGAGGCTGTCAACCGCGGCGCGTTCGACGCCGGCGCGCCAAGCGTCGGCCTGAACATCAGGCTGCCGCGCGAACAGTACCCGAACCCCTACATCACGCCGGGCCTGTGCCTGCAGTTTCACTACTTCGCGATGCGCAAGCTCCACTTCGTCAAGCGCGCCGCCGCGCTGGTGGCCTTGCCGGGCGGCTATGGCACGCTGGACGAGCTGTTCTGCGCGCTGACGCTGATCCAGACCCGCAAGAGCGCGCCCATTCCGATCGTGCTGATCGGCCAGGCCTACTGGCAAAAGGTTTTCAATGTCGACTTCCTGGTCGAGGCGGGCAGCATCGACGAGGAAGATCGCGAGCTGTTCTGGTACGCCGAGTCGGCCGAGGAAGCCTGGAACGGCATCCTCGCCTGGCATCGCCAAAACGGCAGCGCGCTGCTCGACAGCCCCGCGGCCCCTCCAGCGAGACAACCATGAAGATATCGTTTCACGGCGCAGACCGCGAGGTCACCGGCTCCTGCCACCTGCTCGAGGCGCAGGGCAAGCGAGTGCTGATCGATTGCGGCATGTATCAGGGCAGCCGCGACCTCGATGATGAAAACGCCGAAGCGTTCGGCTTCGACCCCAAATCGATCGACGTGCTGCTGCTCACGCACGCCCATCTCGATCACTGCGGGCGAATTCCGTTGCTGGTCAAGCGCGGCTTCACCGGAGAGATAATCACCACGGCGGCCACGCGCGAACTGGCTCGGCTGGTGATGCTGGATGCGGCCCGCCTGCACGAGGAAGACGCGGAACGGCACGCGCGACACGCGGCTCGGCGCGGCGAAGCGCAGCACAGGCCGCTCTACGACACGCTCGATGCGCTCAATGCACTCGATCGGTTCGGCCGTACCGCCACGTACGGTGAAGCAGTGGCGCTCACGCCGCACCTGAGCGCCACCTTTTACGACGCCGGCCACATTCTCGGCTCGGCCAGCATTCGCATCGAACAAACGCAGGCGCCGCGGGGGTCGATCATTTTCTCTGGCGATCTCGGATACAGCGGCC
>JAGXBI010000225.1 GCA_018971155.1 Burkholderiales bacterium | reverse complement strand
GGTCGAAGCGGGCAGAAACACCGAGCGGATAAAAGAGTGCCGGCGCATCCGCGAGCATGGCGGCGATGCGCTCGTCGAGCGTATCGATGGCATGGGCGGTGTCGAAGCCGAAGGTCTCGCGCGCGGCGTCGGGCCCGTAGCGGAAGCCGTCCCAAATTTCCCGCTCTTCGTTTTTGGGCCGGCAGAACAGCGTCGCGGTGCGATTGCGGCTATCGAGCACCAGCACCGACTCGGGTTCGCCAAAACCGCTCAGGTAGTAAAAATAGCTGTCGTGCCGGTAGGGGAAGTCGCTGTCGCGATTGCGGGTGACCTCCGGGGCTGTCGGGAGGATGGCGATTCCGCCGCCCAGGCGCGTCATGTAGTCGAAAATCTGTTCGCGGCGTTGCCGGTATCGAAGGGCGTCCATGAGAGGTCCGTTGGATTGGCGTGCGTAAAGGGGATGCGCTGCTGCTCAGGGCAATTCTAGCGCTGGTGGCGATGCGTTGCCGGCCGCGCTCAGGCGCCGGTCGAGCGCGGCCAGTTGCGCGGGCGTACCGATATTGTCCCAGGCGCCATGCCAGCATTCGCCGCTGGCCGTGCCGGCGGCAATGCTGGCACGGTAGAACGGCGTCATCGCCTGGCGTGCGCCCGGCGCCATTGCGTCGAACAGGCGCAAGTCATACAGACCGATGTTGCCGAAGGTCAGTCGCTGCGACGCAAGGGCGGGGTCGAGCGACAGGCGCCCGTCGCACAGCGCAAAGTCACCGTCGGGATGAAACGGCGGGTTGGGCACCATCACCAGGTGCATGCCGGGTTCGGCGCACCTGCCGAGGCGCTCGGCGTGCCGGCGCAGGCCCGCATAATCATAATCGGTGTGGATGTCGCCGCTGACGGCAAGAAATATATTGCCATCGCCAGTCAGCAGATCGCGCGCATGGGCGATGCCGCCGGCTGTCTCGAGCGCCTCGCCCTCCGGCGAATAGTCGATTTGGACGCCAAAGCGCCGACCGTCGCCCAGCGCATCCTCGATCTGCTGGCCGAGCCATGCGTGATTGATCACGATACGAACGAACCCGGCAGCGGCCAATTGCTCGATCTGCCAGACAATCAGCGGTTTGCCACCTGCGCACAGCAGCGGCTTGGGCGTGGTGTCGGTGAGCGGGCGCATGCGATCGCCCCTCCCGGCTGCGAAAATCATCGCTTTCATCGGTCAGAACGTATAGCCGACCGCCGCACTCTTGCCGTCCAGCGCATCGAGCAGTCGCGCGAGCGGATGCAGTGGTTTGTAGCGCGCGGCCACCTTGTGGGCATACTGCATGAAGCGCGGCGTGTCGGCCAGATAACGGGGCTTGCCGTCGCGGTATTGGATGCGCGCGAAAATGCCCAGCACCTTGAGATGACGCTGCAGGCCCATCCATTCGCATTCCTGGTAGAACTCGCCGAAATCCTGCCGCACCGGCAAACCTGCGCGTTTGGCGTTTTCCCAATAGTAAATCAGCCAATCGAGTTGCAGTTCCTCGTCCCAGCTGATGAACGCGTCGCGCAGCAGCGAGACGACATCGTAGGTCAGCGGGCCGTATACGGCATCCTGGAAGTCGAGGATGCCTGGGTTCGGTTCACTCACCATCAGGTTGCGCGGCATGTAGTCCCGGTGCACATAGACCTGCGGCTGCGCCAGTGCGCTGTCGATCAGCAAAGCGCCAGTTTTGGCCAGTACTTCCTGTTGCGATGGCGACAAAGCCATATCCAGATGGCGCTCGATGTACCAGGTCGGAAACAGATCCAGTTCGCGCTGCAGCAGCGCGTTATCGTATGGCGGCAGCTGACCCGGCCGGCTGGCAAGCTGCCAGGCGATCAGCGCGTCGAAGGCCGCACGATACAACCGCGTGGCATTATCCTGGTCGAGCACGTCCAGGTAGGTGGCCCGCCCCAGATCGCTCAGGAGCAGGAAGCCTTGCGTCAGGTCTTGCGCCAGTATCCTGGGGGCGTTCAGGCCGGCCTCGTGCAACAGCCCGCTCACGTGTACGAACGGCCGGCAATCCTCCTGGGGCGGCGGCGCATCCATGACGATCAGGGTCGGATGTGCGGGTGAGGCGCTGCAGACCCGGAAGTAACGACGAAAACTTGCGTCGGCGGAGGCTGGCGCGATGGTGGCGAGGTCAAGCGCGAAAGACGCCTCGACCCCGGCCAGCCAGTGCTCGAGAGCGGCCTGCCGTGCTTCGGCGTGGGCTTTCGCGAGCGGATCGGGGGTTGCGGTTGCAGGAAGTGCGGTCATGATGTGGGGGTGAAAACGTCTTGCCATATAATACCCGATGATGTTTTCCAAACGCCCTACTTCTCGAACCCGACCGACCGCTTCGCCCGTTACGGCCCTGACCGTATCGGACGCGAATTTGGCCGCCTGCAGGTGGCGCCCTGGTTGTCTCGCCATTTGCATTCATGCCGCCTAGATCCATTTATTCGCCCTTGGGGCTCAGGCTGAAACCGCTCGTGCTGCTCCTGTCCTTGCCGGGGTGGTGGGCCGGACATGCCATTGGGCAGGAAATCTCGCCCCCTGTGCTGGCCGGTGCCGGTGGCCTGCAATTGCAGAGCGTGCCCGCGTTGCAGGACTTCTCCCTCGGGCCGAACCAGGGCGTGGCGATTTTCACCAGGAGCGACAGCGCCCAGGGACAGGTCGATCGCGACGTCACGCTCAAAGGCGCCGCCGAGATGCGGCACTATCGCTCGGTGGTCAAGGCCGACCATATCCATTACGACGAAGACAGCGACGTCGTCAGCGCAACCGGCAGCGTGCGGCTGACCGACAACGGCAGCCGCTTTATCGGGCCGCAGGCGAGCCTGCACCTGGAAGCCGGCGACGGTTTCATGCTCACGCCCTCGTACCATATCGGCGCGACCAACGGCGGCGGCAAGGCCAAGCGCATCGACATCGCCGATCAGACTCAGATCAAGGTGACCGACGGCACCTATTCCGGCTGCAGTTGCCAGAAGGATCCCGCCTGGTATTTCCGCGCCAAGGAGATGGATTTCGATACCGATCGAGGCGTGGGCACGGCATACAACGGCGTGCTGTTCTTTCAACACGTCCCGATTCTCGCCAGCCCATACCTGACGTTCCCGCTCACCAGCGCGCGTCGTTCCGGGTTGCTGCCACCGACTTTCGGGCAGAGCTCGACCAGCGGGTTCGAGTTCATGCAGCCGTACTATTTCAATATCGCGCCCAACCGCGATCTGACCTTTGCGCCGCGCATCCTGACCAAGCGCGGCATCCAATGGAACACCGATTTCCGCTATCTCGAGCCCACCTACGCGGGCAAGTTCCATATCGAGTACCTGAATAACGACCATCTGACCGGCACCAACCGGTATCTGTATTCGTTGCAGCACAATCAGACCTTGCCGTTCGGCGTGCAGGCCTTCGTCAATTACACCAAGGTCTCCGATTCGACCTACCCGCAGGATTTTGGCGCCAATAATTTCCAGTATGGCGTGACCAGCCAATACACGCAGCAGGCCGGCCTGGCCTGGGGTATCGGCGACTGGACGTTCATGACGCAGGTGCTGGATTATCAGACGCTCGCGCCGAATGCGCCGCCGTATGACATGAAGCCGGAACTGCAGGCGACATACAACAAGTACGATTGGCATGGATTCGACATCAACGTCGTCAACGACTACACGAATTTCCGCATGCCGACGCCGTCCACTTTGCAACCGGACGGGCAGCGGATCTACTCGAAGGCGACGGTCAGTTACCCGTTCCTGACGCCGGGTTACTACGCGATCCCGAAGGTCATCTTCAACGCGACGTCGTATCAGATCAGCAATCTGGCGACCGGCGTGCCGAACAATATCAACCGAACGGTGCCGACGTTGAGTTTCGACACCGGACTCGACTTCGAACGCAATCTGCACTGGTTTGGCCTGAACCTGATCCAGACGCTCGAGCCGAGACTGTTCTACGTATATACGCCGTACCGCAACCAGGATGCGATTCCGCTGTTCGACACAGCGGCGGCCAATTTCAATATGGCGGAGATCTTCAGCGAGAACTCCTTTGTCGGCAACGACCGGATCGCCGATGCCAACCGCATCACGGTGGGCGTGACGTCGCGGTTCATCAATGCCGATACCGGCGCCGAGTTGGCCCGCTTCGTGATTGCGCAGCGCTATAACTTCAGGCCGTCGCGGGTGACGCTGCTGCCCGGCGGCGAGCCTGACGACTCGACGATGTCCGATGTGGTGGTCGGCGCGTCGACGCAGTTGCCCTATAACTGGCAATTCACCTCCGACCTGCAGTACAGCCCGAACAGCCGCCAGGTCAACCAGACCGACGTCGGCCTGACCTGGCGTCCGGGCGGGCGCCGCGTGTTCAATGCGTACTACCACTATCTGCCGGTCTCGCCGCTGCTCAACAACACCGAGGTCGATCAGATTCAACTCTCGGCGCAGTGGCCGCTCACGCGCCGGATCGGCCTGGCCGGCAGCGTCACTTATGCACCCAACACGCATAACGTCGTCGATGCACTGGCAGGTTTCGAGTATGATGCCGATTGCTGGGCGTTCCGGATCGCTTTCCAGCGCTACACCACGAGTCTCAATACATCGAATACCGGGGTTTTCGCTCAACTCGAACTCAAAGGCCTGTCCAAGACCGGTACCAGTGTGACACGGGCTTTCCAGCAGGCAATACCAGGCTATACGCCTCAGACACCGACACCGATTCCTTCCCGATTCACCAACTATGAATGACGTCATCATGAAGCGTATTCGTGCACAGTGGGCCCCGGCCTCGCTGCTCTCGTGCTTGTGCCTCGGCCTGTGGCTGGTTACCGGCGGCGCGTTTGCACAAGCGGTCGGCGCAGGGTCCGCAGACCAGCCGTCGGCCTCGAAACCGGTCGATTCGATCGTCGCAGTGGTCAACGATGCCGTGATTACACGCAATCAACTCGATGCGCGCGTCAAGGAAACCAAGCGGCAGCTCACGCTGCAAGGGCGCCCGGTTCCGGATGACGAGACGTTGCAGCAGCAGGTGCTTGATCAGATGATCCTGATCGACGTGCAACTGCAGCGCGCCAAGGACGACGGCATCACGGTCAGTGACGCCGATCTCTCTCAGGCGATTCAGCGGGTGGCTGCCGACAACAAGATGTCGGTCGACCAGTACCGGCAGCGGCTGGCGTCGATGGGCGTGTCCTGGCCCGTGTTCCGCAATGAAGTGCGCGACCAGATGCTGATTGCGCGGGTGCGCGAAGCGGAAGTCGACAGCAAGGTGGAAGTGTCGCAATCCGAAATCGATGCCTATCTGGCGGGCCAGAACAATGGCCAGGCCAATGACAAGCCGACTGAATATCACGTCGCGCAAATCGTGATCGGTGTGCCGGCCAACGCCACTGCCGAACAAATGAGCCAGGCCAAGCGCAAGGCCGAGGATCTGCTCGCGCAGGTCAAGAGCGGCGCGGACTTCGCCACGTTGGCGGAAAAGTATTCTGACGGCGAAGCCGCCGCCAAGGGCGGTGACCTGGGATATCGCATCGCGGAACGCCTGCCCGACCTGCTGCTCGATGCGGTCAAGAACCTGAAAGGCGGCGAAGTCGTGCCGCAAGTGCTGCAGGGCAAGGACGGCTTTCATGTCGTCAAACTGCTCGACGTTCGTCAGGGTGGCGCACCCACCGGTATGCTCGTGCCGCAGATTCATGCACGCCACATCCTGATCAAGATCGGCAATGGCGTGACGGCAGAACAGGCACGTGAGCAACTGCTCGAGATCAAGCACAAGATCGAGGCCGGCGACGGAACCTTTGCTGAATATGCGAAGAAATATTCGGCGGACGGATCGGCATCGCAGGGCGGCGATCTCGGCTGGCTGTCTCCCGGCGAGACCGTGCCGGCGTTCGAGCGTGCCCTCAGTACCCTCAAGGACGGGCAGATCAGCGATCCGGTCCGCACGCAGTTCGGCTACCACCTGATCCAGGTGCTGGGTCACCGGGAAGAGCGTGTCACGGGAGACCAGGAGCGCAATCTGGCGCTGCAGGAGATCCGCGCGCGCAAAGCCGAGGCGGCTTATCGCAACTGGCTGCTGCAATTGCGTGACAGCGCCTACGTCGATAACCGGCTGCATCAGCCGAACTGACCGCGTAAACCCATGCTGACCGATAGCGCCGCCCGACCGCTCCAACTGGCCGTGACCTCCGGCGAACCGGCCGGGGTGGGGCCGGAGCTGACGGTTCAGGCGCTCGCGCAACTCGACGCGCAGAACGAGTTGACCGATGTCCGTTGCCACGTG
>JAGXBI010000224.1 GCA_018971155.1 Burkholderiales bacterium | reverse complement strand
TGTCATTCAAGACCGCCTGCTGCGACGTGGTGAACCGCGGTGTCGCGCTGTACGGCAAGAACGTCTATGTGGCGATGCTCAGCGGACAGGTGGTGGCGCTCGATGCGCAGAGCGGGAAAGTCGTGTGGGAAAAGCAATTGTTCGAACCGGGAATCGGCTATGCGTTCACGCTCGCGCCGCTGGCCCTGAAAGACTCGATCATCGTGGGCAGCTCCGGCGGCGAGTACGGCGCACGCGGGTTTATCGCGGCCCTGAATCCAGCCAACGGCGAGATTCAATGGAAGCGCTGGACCGTGCCGGCGCCGAATGAGAAGGGCGGCAACACCTGGCCGAACGGCATGTACCAGCACGCAGGTTCGCCGGCGTGGCTGACCGGCACCTACGACGTCAAAACCAATACGTTGTTCTGGGGCGTCGGCAATCCCGGTCCGTGGCTGGCCGATATGCGGCCCGGCAAGAACCTGTATTCGGATTCGCTGCTGGCGCTCGATCCGGCGAATGGCGATCTCAAGTGGCACTTTCAATATACGTCGCACGACACCTGGGATTATGACGGCGTCAACACGCCGGTGCTGGCGAACATCACGTATAAAGGCAAGCATTACGAGGCCATCATTCATGCCGACCGCAACGGCTATATCCATGCCATCGACCGGACCAACGGCAAGCTGATTTACGCGAAGCCGTTCGTCAAGGCGACCTCCGTGACCGGATATACCGCCGCCGGCGTGCCGATCCAGAATCAGAAGCATTATCCGAAAGTCGGCACGACCATCGAGACGTGCCCCAGCTTCCTGGGCGGCAAGAACTGGTGGTCGGTGTCTTACGATCCCACCACGCACCTGGCATTCGTGCCGTCGCTGCATGCGTGCATGACGATGTCGGGCAAGGCAGTGACATACATGCAGGGGTTGCCATACCTGGGTGAAGGGTTCGAAATTCGGCCGGAGCCGGGCAGCAAGGGGTATGGCGAACTGCAGGCCATCGACGTCAATACCGGCAAGAAAGTGTGGAGCCATTGGAGCAAGCTGCCGTGGAACGGCGGGGTGGCCAGCACGGCCGGCGGCCTGGTGTTCAGCGGCTCGCTCAACGGCCATCTCTATGCCTTTGATCAGAAGAACGGCAAGGTGCTGTGGGAGAGCCCGCAACTGGCCAGTGGCGTGATCGCGCAACCGTCGGTGTTCGAAGTCGACGGCACCGAGTATGTGGCGGTATTGGCGGGCTATGGCGGCGCCAACCCGATCTGGGGCGGACCGATGGCCAAGATCGCCGAGCATGTTCCGCGCGGCGGCACCCTGTATGTGTTCGCTTTGAAGAAAGGCTGATGCTTTGATCGCCGGGGCCGCTGTGTCGTTCGGCATGCGGCGGCCCGCGGCGTGCGCATCGCCATGTCGTTGATAACTGAAGGTGTCGTCATGAAGAAAACTCCATTGAAACGGATGACTTGCGCGCTCGCATTGGGACTGGCTGCCTGCGGCATGAGCCTGGCGCGGGCCGCCGACGTCAGGGTTTGCATGTTTCCCGGCAGTCCGTCCGTGGCGCTGGATACGCAGGTGGTGTCCGCGGTGCTCCAACATATCGGCATGCGGGCTGTCGCCATGCCCCATGCCATACGCGAAGGCGATGACGACGGTATCTCGCTCGGTGCGCTGGGCGGGATCCTCAAAAACAAATGCGATATCGTTGCCGGCTTCCCGCGCTCGAACGTTGCCGATGCCGTGCACGATGGTGTGTTGTTGTCGCGCCCCTATTTGCGTACTGGCTACGCAGCGTTCCGGCGGCAGGATGCCGGGGCCAAGCGCGATAAGGCGGGCCGGCTTGCGGTGACCTACGGCAGTCCGGCACAACTCATTGCGGTACGTGAAAAAGGCGCTTTGCTGGACTTCGAAGTCACCACGGAAGATACCGTGGCGGCCGTCGCATCGGGCAAGGCACAACGCGGCATCGCCTGGTATCCGGCGATCGTGGCTTATCAGCACGAACATCCGCAGGTGCGGTTCAAGGTGCGTGCGGTGGCTTCCGACTATGGCCACTGGGATTTGGTGATGATGTTCGGCCAGCGCAATGCGGCGCTGCGCAAGCGCTTCGATGCGGGACTCGAGCAAATGGCGGCCACTGGCGCGCTCGCCAGGTTGACCGAAACATGGCGCATCGCCGCCGGCAACGCCAAAACACCGACCGCGTCGGACGCTCGCGATGCCGGCCCTGATCGCGTGATTGCCTCGCATGCTTTTGCCGCGCTCGACCGCTCCGCGCATTTCGTTGGCAATCGAAAACCGTCGCTGCTGCGCGTGGCCGCGGCCGCGGGGCAGGCGGATATCATGGGGCCGTCGTTTACCCAGGCGCAGGCATTGCACGGGCATGACGTCTATGCTGCGAACTGCGCCAAATGCCACGGTGCTCAATTACAGGGCAATGTCGGGCCAGCGCTTCAGGGACCGGCGTTCGCGCCTGCCACGGGCTCCAGTCTGACGCTTAGCGGGATCTTCAATTACATGCAGTCGAACATGCCGGCCGATCAGCCGGGAAAGTTGAAGGCGCAGGATTACGCCGACGTGATGGCGTTTTTGCTGATGCGCAATGGCTATCAGTCCGGCACTTCGAAACTGACCGCGGCCAAGGCGCTGAAGAGCCAGGCGTTGCTTGAGTCTCATGCGGCGATGTAAGCGCTTCGCCAGGACCGTTGTGGCGTGACGCGAGCCAACCGCGCGCCGCTGCCCGAGGCAAAGCGGTAGCCGCGCGCGGGATCGGGTCGACAAAGCGGGAAACCGCGCGCAGCGGATCGGTGCGTTAGTCCGGGGCGAGCGAAGGGTGTAGCCGCGCGGCATTGGCGTCGCTGCGAAAGATCAGCGGCGCTTCGCGGGATTCGCGGCGCTGTCCCGCGGCGAACTGAACCGCATGCTCGACGACGCCGTGCTCCGGTGATTTGGCGCAAACCGGATCTGCGGCGCGCGCGTCGCCCGTCAGCTGGTAGGCCTGGCAGCGGCACCCGCCGAAATCCTGCTTGCGTTCGTCGCAACTGCCGCAAGGCTCCTTCATCCAGGCGTCGCCGCGAAAGGCGTTGAAGGCATCGCTGTGATACCAGATATCCGATAGCGGTGTCGCGGCGACATTCGGGAACGACAGACCGGGAATCACGCGCGCCGCGTGGCAGGGCAACGCGCTGCCGTCGGGTGCTACAGCCAGGAAGACACTGCCCCATCCGCTCATGCAGGCCTTGGGGCGGCTCTCGAAATAATCGGGCACGACGAAAAGAATGCGGCATCGCTGGCCGATGCGGGCGCGGTAGGCATTGACGACGGCTTCCGCCTCGCGCAACTGAGCCGCGTCGGGCATCAATTGCGCGCGGTTGACCAGGCCCCAGCCGTAGTACTGGGTGTTGGCCAGCTCCAGATAATCGGCTTGCATCTCCAGGGCCATTTCGATGATTTTATCGACGTGCGGCAGATTGTGCCGATGCAGCACGCAATTGAGCACCATCGGGTAACCATGGCGCTTGATCAGACGAGCGACCCGGCTCTTCAACTCGAAGGTCTTGGTACTGCTCAGAAAATCGTTGAGTTCGCGCGTCGCGTCCTGGAATGAGAGCTGGATGTGATCGAGTCCGGCGTGCTTGAGCGCGCCAAGACGTTGCTCGGTGAGCCCGACTCCGGAGGTGATCAGATTGGTATAAAAGCCGAGCCGATGCGCAGCGTCGACCAGCACTTCGAGATCGTCCCGCAGCAATGGCTCGCCGCCGGAAAAGCCGAGTTGCGCCGCACCGAGTGCGCGCGCCTGGCGCAGCACGTCGATCCATTGATCGGTGGTCAGCTCATCGCGATAGCGAATGTGGTCGGTTGGGTTGTAGCAAAAGGGGCAGTGCAGCGGGCATCGATAGGTCAACTCCGCCAGCAGCCAGAGCGGCGGCCCCGGCCGGACCATCGCTGGCTCGCAAGGATCGGCAGTGGTGATTGTCATGACGGCACCTCCAAGTGGGCGCGAGCGGCGCCGCCGGCGCGCTAAAAGGCGCGCTTTGCGCCGGCCAGCTCCGCTCGCTATGTGTTCGGCACCCGGCTAACCGAGCCAGCCGCGCGTGGTTGCGTGCTCGATGAATGTTTTTACGTCGGCGGCAATGGGCTGATCGACAAAGAGCGCCTCCAGTTCACCGATGATCTGGGCCGGCGAGCGCAAACCGTCACAGCGCTTGAGGATCTGGGCCGCGCCGTCGTTCAGGCGGACCATGCCCTCGGGGTAGAGCAGCACATAGGCTTGCTGGACCTCTTCCCATTGCAGGCGAAACCCCTGCTGCAGACACGGAGCATTCGCGCTCATACCGCGCCTCTTTCCGGATAGGCCAGTTCGATCGCGTCGAGCATGCTCCAAAGGATATCGAGCTTGAACTGCAGGATATCCAGAGCGCGTTGCTGCTGCTCGAAGGTACGGAAATGATCGAGCGTGACCTGCAAACCATGTTCGACATCGCGCTGCGCCAGCGACACGCGGGAGCGGAAGTAATTCAGTCCCTCGGCGGCAATCCACGGATAGAAGGTTGGCCAGCCTGCCAATCGGTCGAGATGAATCTGCGGCGCGAACATTTCCGTGAGCGACGAGCACACGCCCTCCTGCCATGGCGCCTGGCGCGCGAAATTCACATACGCGTCCACCGCGAAGCGAACGCTGGGCAATACCAGTTCCTGCGACCAGAGCGTATCTCGGTCCAGCCCGACGGCCTCGCCCAGACAGGCCCATGCCTCGATGCCCCCGGCGTTGTCCTCCCAGCCATCGTGATCCAGCAGCCGCACGATCCATTGGCGGCGGACTTCGCGATCGGGGCAATTGGCCAGAATCGCGGCGTCCTTGCGCGGAATGCTGATCTGATAGTAGAAGCGGTTGGCCACCCAGCCGCGGACCTGCTCGCGCGTGCAGCGACCGCCATTGAGCCGCACGTTGAACGGGTGGTGAATATGATAGCGGCCGCCCTTGGCGCGCAAGCGCGCCTCGAAGTCGACCCGGCTCCAAGGCCGAAACTCACTGGCTTCCTCGAAAATGTCCATGGCGAGCGTCAAAAGTTGAATGTCATGCCGTCGTGCGCGACCTCGATGCCGTGGCGCGCCAATTCGGCGCGCTCCGGGCTGTCGTCGCGCAGGATCGGATTGGTGTTGTTGATATGGATCAGAACCTTGCGGCACGTATCCGAGGCCAGCGCGTCCAGGTGCGAGATCATGCCGTGCGGGCCGCTTTGCGCCAAATGGCCCATCTCGGCGGCGCTCTTCGGCGACAGGCCAAGACGCTGCATTTCGTCGTCGCGCCAGAATGTGCCGTCGACCAGCAGCAGATCCGCGCCTTGCATCGCTTCGCGCGTTCGCGCGTCGATCCGGCCCAGACCGGGTGCGTAGAACGCCTGCCGGCCCGTACTTTCATTGCGTATGAGCAGCCCGATGTTGTCGCCCGGCTCGGGCGCATGCCGGTGGGGCGAGTAGGGCGGCGCAGCGCTCTCGAGCGGGATCGCCGTGAAACTCGTGGCGTCCAGGCCTGCCACGTGAAATGGCGCGCCTTCGAGCGGTATCGAGTGATGATCGACACCGCAGTAATGATCGAGCATCGGACCGATCGGGAAGCGGGTGCTCAGGTCCTGCCAGACCGGCTCGGTGGCGTATAGCGGCAGCGGTGCGGTGCGCTCCCGCAGCAGCAGCAGCCCCGCGGTGTGGTCGATCTGAGCGTCGATCAGCATGACCGCAGCGATACCGCTGTCGCGCGGCGCCCTGGCCGGGCACAATTCTGGCGTGGTGCGAACCTGCTGCAGGATATCGGGCGACGCATTGATGAGTACCCAGTCCGAGCCGTTTTCGCTCACGCAAATCGACGACTGCGTGCGGGCTGTCACGGCGGGGTCCGCACGCCGCACCGCCCGGCAATTGCGGCAATTGCAATTCCATTGAGGAAAGCCGCCGCCGGCTGAAGAACCCAATACCTTGAGTTGCATGATGATGACGGGCCGCTGACCGGTGAAGTGCCGCGCGGCCCGGTTCCGTTTAACGATTGGCGATATACATCGTGATTTCAAATCCAAAGCGCAAATCGGTATACGCTGGTGTGGTCCACTGCATGATGTTCCTCCTGTGAATCGGGTTGGCATGGAAAGTGTTTGTATTGCCGGACTGCCAATCAACCGCCATTAGCAAGTCATGCCTAAACCAGCAAAATCCATGCCGGAAACGCCTGCCTCGTCTCGTCTGGTGATGCGTACCCTCGATGGGCATCGGCTATCGGTGCGCACGATGGGCAACCCGC
>JAGXBI010000223.1 GCA_018971155.1 Burkholderiales bacterium | reverse complement strand
CAGCAGGATCAGCAATAGCAGGTTGCGCGCGAGTTCGGGCGAAATGGAGGTCATCGCGATGTATCCAGCTTGGCGATCTTATTGATCATTGCGAGTCCGATCGTCATCAATATGCTCGCCAGTTCCAGAATGTGGTGGCCCAGGGGCTTGTCGAACAGCAATGAAATGTAGGGACGGTCGATCAGGTACAGCAGGCCGACGATGGCGAACGGCACCGCCGAAATGATCTTGCTGGCGATCCGGCCCTCGGCGGTAAGCGCCTTGGTCTTCATGCGGATATCGCGCCGCGTGCGGATGATGTTGGCCAGGTTTTCCAGCGTTTCACCGAGATTGCCGCCGGTTTCGCGCTGCAGCAGCAGGCACACGGCAAAAAAGGAAAAATCGGCGATTTGCACCCGTTCCACAGCCTTGTCGAGCACGTCCTTGAGTTCGGCGCCCAGCCGCAGGCTGTCGCCGAGTATGCGAAAGGTCGAGCGCACCGGCTCCTCGGTTTCGTCGCCGGCCGTGCTGATGGCCTGCACCGCCGGGATGCCGGCCCGCACTGCGCGGATGATCAGGTCCAGGGTGTCGGTAAAGACCGCCAGAAAGCGCGCGCGAAAACGTGCGATCAGGGCGCGGTAGGTCAGGCGAACCGCGAGCAGGGGCAGGCCCAGATAGAGCAGCGGCCGGCTCCATCCGGGAGGAGAGCTCAACCCCACGATGATCACCGCCAGCACCAGCCCGACGAAAGCGCTCAGGTAAATGAGGCGCATGCCGGAGGCTCCGCTGACGGTGTTCACGCGCTGCGCGTGGCGTTGCAGCCAGGCCTTGAGCGCACCGCTTTCGGTAGGCCGCTCGAACAGTTCGACTTCGGCGCCTGGCGCCGGCGCCGGCTTGTTGACGATGAGCGTCTGCCGCATGCCGCGCATGCGTTCCTGCACGCGACGGCGGGGTCGGCGGCGCAGCATGTCGCGCAGCGCCGAGACGATCAGGCCGACGATCACGATCGAGAAAAACCCCGCTGCCGTGACGATATCGACGGGGGTCATGGCCGCATCGCCTCCAGCAGCGCTTCCTCGAAACCATAGTACTGCGCGCGCGTGGCGAAGGCCGGCCGCAGCGCCGACGACTCGAAGGTCCCCTTGACGCCCTCCTGGTAGGCGCTGGCGTCGTACCGAAAGGCGAACAGATCCTGGGTGATGATCACGTCGCCCTCCATGCCGGTGACTTCGGTGATGCGGGTGACGCGCCGCATGCCGTCGCGCATGCGCTCGATCTGCAGAATCAGATGGACCGCGCTGGCAATCTGGCGGCGGATCGACAGCAGCGGCAAATTCCCGTTGGCCATCATCACCATGCTCTCCAGCCGGGTAACGGCGTCGCGCGGCGTGTTGGCGTGGATCGTCGTCATCGACCCGTCGTGGCCGGTGTTCATCGCCTGCAGCACGTCGAACGCCTCCGGACCACGCGTCTCGCCGAGGATGATGCGGTCGGGCCGCATCCGCAGCGCATTGCGCACCAGATCGCGTTGCGAGACGCCGCCCAGTCCCTCGCTGTTCTCCGGGCGCGTCTCCAGGCTGACCACATGCGGCTGCTGCAGTTGCAGCTCGGC
Source organism: Burkholderiales bacterium (assembly GCA_018971155.1). Lineage (GTDB taxonomy): Bacteria > Pseudomonadota > Gammaproteobacteria > Burkholderiales > Burkholderiaceae > Pandoraea. Next base: position 4,682 of record JAGXBI010000223.1, on the reverse strand, counting down.
GGCATCCTCGATGGTCACGATGCGCTCGTGTTCGTCGATGTGATGAGACAGCGCGTTGAGCAGCGTGGTCTTGCCCGAGCCGGTGCCGCCGGAGATGACGATGTTCAGGCGGCAGGCGCCGGCGATTTTCAGCAACTGCGTCATGGGCGCCGACAGGTTTCCCTGCTGCGCCATGCGGGTGAGCGTGATGTTGCGTTTGGAAAATTTACGAATCGAGATCGAGGCGCCGCGAATCGCGATCGGCGGCAGCACGACATTGACCCGGCTGCCGTCGGCCAGGCGGGCATCGACCATCGGGCTGCTCTCGTCGACCCGGCGGCCGATCGCCGCGGCAATGCGTTGCGCGACATTGATCACGTGCGCATTGTCGCGAAACTTCATTGGCGTGAGTTCGAGCCGGCCATGCCGCTCGGCGTACACCTGGTCGGGGCCGTTGACGAGGATATCGGTCACCGACTCGTCGGCCAGCAGCGGCTCGATCGGGCCGACCCCGAACATATCGTTGAGGATTTCGTCGACGATCAGCGTTTGCTCGCTCGGCGTGACGTTCAACTGCTCGCGAAGGGCCGCGTCGGCGGCGATCGTCTCGATGCCGGCACGGACCTCGTCGCGCGTTTTCATCAATGCCGCGGACATGTTCATCGAGGCGAACACGATGGTGCGGATCGCCTTGAACTTGTCGGAGCGGATCAGCGCTTCGTGACCGCTGGGTGTCGGCACGGGGTTGGGGGGCGGCGTGCCGGCGGCCGCGGTTCTGGCCGCCGGCGCAGCCGCCGGAGTGCTGGCCAGTACCGCCGAAGCCGGCGGGGTATTTTTCAGGCCGAACATTACGATGTCCTCCGCCGGCCCGTGAGCCGCTTGTACCACGGGATTGCGGCGTCGCCCTGCGCGGACGCCTCGCTGCCCGTGAGATTGCCGGCGATCTGCCCGATGGCGCTCAGGAACGCCTTGCCCTGACGCTGCGAGACGGGTTCGCTGAGGTTTTCGGCGCGTGCCAGGGCCTTGGGCGCATATGGCACGTCATGCACCGTGGCGCTGCCCAGCGCGCGTTTGAACTCGTTGCTCGGGACGCGATCCGGCACCGGCTCCTGCGGGTGATTGAGCAACAGCGAGACGGTCGGCTCGCCGGCGCGATCCTCGATGAAGCGGCTCAGGCGGGCGCACTCGCGCGCCGCGTATACCGAACGCTCGGCGACGATGTACACGTGCTTGGAGGCGTCGAGCGCCTCCTCGACGATGCGCCCGGAGCGACCCGGCAGGTCGAGCAATACGTAATGAAAATGATGCTTGAGATAACTCAGCACTTCGCCCACGGCGCCGGGCCGCACCGGCATGTCGGCGCCATAGTCGAGTTCGGCCGACAGTACGAACAGGCGATTGCCCTGGTTGGTCAGGGCGTGCTCGAGCAGCGGCGCATCCAGCGGCTGGTTGCCGCGCAGCAGATCGGCCAGGCCGTTATTGGTGGTCATGCCGAGCAGGGCGTTGGCGGCCCCGCCGTACAGGTTCAAATCGACATAAGCGATGCGGCGATGCGTGTGCTCGACCAGATAGCGCGCCATCGATACCGCGAGGGTCGTCACGCCGACGCCGCCACGCACGCCGATGAAGCTGATCGCCTTGCCGGTGCGCATTCTGACACTGGGGTCGCTGGCCGTGAGCGCGCGCTGCAGCAGCGGCACCGTCAGAGGCTTGACCAGATAATCCTGGACGCCGATTTCCAGCAGGCTGCGGAACAGGCCGACGTCGTTGCGGTCGCCCACCACGATGACGTTGACCGACGGATCGCAGGCCTCGGCCAGGCGTGCGAGTTCCGATAGCGGCATCGCGGAGCCGGAGACGTCGACCATCAGCAGGCGAGGCGAGCGCTGCGCGGCGTGCAGCAGTTCGATGGTGTCGTCCAGCGAACCGGTCTGCACGTGCGAGCTGGTCATCGCCTGATCGACGATCAGGCTGCGCACGGCGTCGGCGCTGCCTTTGTCGGCCATGACCGCGATGAAGTCGACCGACAGGACATCGGGCTTGCGTTTCGGGCGAAGGAAGTCGGCGGCGTTCATACGGGGGGCGGCTTTATCAATGTCCGGTGCCGCTCGAGGCGGCGGGCGAGGAAACGGTCGACGTCGCGTTCAGCGGCGTGACGCGACCCTCCTGGTAGCGGCGCACCGCCGCGGCGGCTGTATTGGCGTCCGCGCCGCCATAGGGCAGCGGGGCGACCAGATCGGCCGGCCGGGCCAGCATGGCGGCAAGGTTGCTGTAGGTGGCGCAGCCGAAGGCCATGCCCGGGCGGCCCACGCCGGCATCGACCAGATGCGAGGGCTGTACCAGCTTGGCGCAATCGGGCGGCACCGCGTGCTGTCCGTCATAGCCGATCACCGACACGTCGGGCATGCCCAGCGGCGGGTGCGTCGACATGCAGCCGAGCAGCGTGAGCGGCAACAGGGCCACGGCAAGCAGTCGAAGCGACATGAGCTCAGTCTCCAGGTAACGTCAATAAACAAAACCGGCGGCGCCGGCCAGGCGCGGGTTGTCGCCGGCCAGCGGGTCGATGCCGACACTGCGCTGCAGCACATATTCGATATCGCTGCTGGGGCGCGTGACGTTGTCGATCGGCTGGCTCAGGCGGCCCGGGCCGGTCGGCCGCACGATGTAGGGCGTGACGATCACCACCACTTCGGACTTGTTGTTCTGGTAGTCCTTCGACGAGAACAGCTTGCCCAGCACCGGCAGCTTGCCCAGGCCGGGCAATTCCGACAGCACGTCGCTGGTATTGCTTTGCAGCAGTCCGCCGATGGCGAAGCTCTGGCCGCTCGAGAGCTCGACCGTGGTCTCGACCCGGCGTACCGTCAGCGCCGGAATTTTCAGCGTGCCGGTGGTGATGCTGTTGTTCGGGTCGATCTGGCTGACCTCCGGCCGTACTTTCAGGCTGATGCGGTTGTCGGCCAGCACGGTCGGGGTGAAATCGAGCGACACGCCATAGGGCTTGAATTCCACTGTGATCGCGCCGCTCTTGTCCTGCGCGACGGGCACCGGGAACTCGCCGCCGGCCAGGAAGCTGGCGGTCTGGCCCGACATCGCCGTCAGGTTCGGCTCGGCCAGCATGGTCAGCAGGCCTTCCTGGTCGAGCGCGTCGAGAATGCCGTCGATACTCGTATGGGCCGTATGAAAGCCGCCCAGTATCGAGAACGCACCCGTGGTCGACGCGCCGGGGAATTGGGTGGCGCCGGTCGCCGCGATGGCGCTGCCGTTGAAAATGCCGCCGATGAAGTTGCCCGTGCTGCCCAGCGCGCTCCAGTTGATGCCGAGCTGCTGCGTGACGTTGCGATCCACTTCGGTGATGCGCACGCGCAGGTGGACCTGGATCGGCTGGGCCAGCGTCAGGCGATTGACCAGCGTCTCCTTGGTGCGCAGGAACGGCGTGAGCGATTGGACCACGGCGTCGGCATCGGCGGCGCTGGGCACCTGGCCGGAGACCTCCAGCGAGCCCGGCGCGCCGCTCACGCGCACGTTCATTTTGGGAAAGCGCGCATCGAGCATGCGTTGCAGCGATTCGGTATCGGCGCTGACCACGATGGTCTCGTGCAGGATCGTCCGGTTGTCGGGGCCCAGCGCATACAGTGTGGTGGTGCCGGCCTTCTTGCCGAGCACGAAGACGGTTTGCGGCGACGGCACGTGGACGTCGGCCACCGCCGGGTCGGCCACGAACACGGCCTTGGCCGGCGCCGGCAGGCGCAGCAGCTGGCCGCCGCCGGCCGCTACCGCGAGGGTCGGCGCGCCCTGGCCGGGCAATGTTGTCCCGCCCGGCGTGGCTGCCTGGCCAAGCGGCGCCAGCGCCATGCCTGCCGCGATGGCCCCCAGCCCTGCGCAGCGACGAATCGAACCTAACAAGCACGACATAGCAAATTTCCTGTCAATTCCAACGGACGGCAACGGAAGAGGTCCCATGCCGGCACCTGAGCGATCAATGGGGTAGCGGTAGCGGCACCGGGGCCGGGCCCGGTGCCGGCGTGGCCGCGGCGGGTGCCGCGGTGCCGCCCGCTGCCGGCGCATTACCGGCGTCCGACGTCGTGGAGCCGCGGTACACGATGACCTGCGCCGCGTGAGCCTGCCTGACGCCGCCGTGACCGGCGGGCGCCTCTTCACTGCGCAGCGCGCGCGAGACGTCGCCAGCCCACACCGGGGGCGTCTGCGGCGGCGCCTGGGCCGGCAGCGGTTCGCGCTCGCGGGTGGCGAAGCTGCGCAGCGCCAGCGACAGCGTGCCGAGATGCGATGCCACGGCAACCACTTGCGCATTGCGCGGCGTGACCTCGAATGTCACGGTGCGGGCGCTGGAATTCGGTTCGGCGGCATGGGACACGGCGTCGGTGGCATCGGACTTCGGGCGTCGGAACGCCGAGCCGACCGCCAGCACACGTACCCGATTGACCACGGTTTCAGCCTCGACGGCCCGCTGGGGCGGCGCACCCTTGCCGTCGGGGCCGGCAAGCTGTTGGGTCAGCAGCACGTCGACATAGTCGCCTGGCTGGATCAGGCCGGCGTTGCTCGAAACATCGTTGACGGCCACCGAAATTGCGCGCATGCCGGGGCTCAGGGCCGCGGCCAGGAAACCCGGCGCGTCCGGCGTGATCACGTCGCCCAGGCCGAGCGGCTTGCCGGCTGGCGTGGCACGGCGCAGCACCGCGCCCTTG
>JAGXBI010000222.1 GCA_018971155.1 Burkholderiales bacterium | reverse complement strand
GCCGCGCTCGCGCACGCGGCGCAGGGCGGCCTGGCCCTCAAGGGCATTCCGGTGGTGGCCTCGCGCTAGGCGGCGCGCAACCCGGTGCGCCGTTAGCGTTTGCCGGCCATGCCAACCATGTCGGCCGGGCGTACCCAGGCTTCGAACTGCTCGGCGCTGAGATAGCCCAGCGCGAGCGCCGCTTGTTTGAGCGTGGTGCCCTCCTTGTGCGCCTTCTTGGCGATTTGCGCGGCCTTGTCGTAACCGATGTGCGGGTTGAGCGCGGTCACCAGCATCAGCGACTGTTGCAGCAAGGCGTCGATGCGCGCGCGGTTGGGCTCGATGCCGATCGCGCAGTGATCGTTGAAGCTGGTCGCGCCGTCGGCCAGCAGGCGCACGCTTTGCAGGAAATTGTGGATCAGCAGCGGCTTGAACACATTCAGTTCGAAGTTGCCCATCGCGCCGCCGGTATTGATCGCCACGTCGTTGCCGAGCACCTGGCAGCACAGCATGGTCATTGCTTCGCACTGCGTCGGATTGACTTTGCCGGGCATGATCGAGCTGCCCGGTTCGTTCTCCGGGATATGCAGCTCGCCGATGCCGCAGCGCGGGCCGCTGGCCAGCCAGCGCACGTCGTTGGCGATTTTCATCAGGCTCGCGGCGAGCGTCTTGAGCGTGCCGTGCGCATGCACCAGCGCGTCGTTGGCCGCCAGCGCCTCGAATTTGTTGGGGGCGGTGACGAACGGCAGGCCGAGCGCGCGCGCGAGCTCGGCCGCCACCCGCACGGCGAATTCGGGGTGCGCGTTCAGGCCGGTGCCCACCGCGGTGCCGCCCAGCGCCAGTTCGCATAAATGCGGCAGGGCGGCCTCGACGTGGCGCAAGCCGTGGTCGAGCTGCGCGACCCAGCCGGAGATTTCCTGGCCGAGGGTGAGCGGCGTGGCATCCTGCAAATGGGTACGGCCGATCTTGACGATGTCGTCATAGCGCCGGGCCTTGGCCGCCAGGGTATCGCGCAGTTGTCCGATGGCCGGCTGCAGCCGGCTGACCAGCGCGCCGGCGGCGGCCACGCTCATCGCCGTGGGGAACACATCGTTGGACGATTGCCCCTTGTTGACGTCGTCGTTGGGGTGAATCAGCCGGGCCTCGCCGCGCACGCCGCCCAGCAGCTCGCTGGCGCGATTGGCGAGCACCTCGTTCATGTTCATATTGGTCTGCGTGCCCGAGCCGGTCTGCCATATGGCCAGCGGGAACTCGTCGTCGTGACGGCCCTCGATGACCTCGTCGGCGGCCGCGATAATGGCTTCGGCCTTGCGCTCGTCGAGCACGCCCAGCGCGCGGTTGACGCCTGCCGCGGCGCGCTTGACGTGCGCCAGCGCGTGCATCAGCTCGCGCGGCATTTTCTCGGTGGATATCCTGAAATTCTCCAGCGAGCGCTGCGTTTGCGCGCCCCAGAGATGTTCGTCGGGTACGGCGATTTCGCCGAAGGTGTCGCGCTCCATCCTGGTAGACATGGCAAGCTCCTGTCGGAATCTTTCCAGTGTAGCAAGCCCATGCCGGGTGTGCCGGCCGCGCATGCTCAGCCGTGCCAGACCGTCTCGATCAGCGCGAGCGCCGCGGCGATCGCCGGCTCGCTGCGGCGGCTGGCCAGCGTGATGAAACTCAATTCGGTCGGCACGCTGACGCCGTCGGCGATCACCATGCCGTGCGCATGGGCTTCGCGCAGGGCAATCGAGTCGCGCATCAACGACAGGCCCACGCCCGACTTGACCAGATCGAGCATCGACTGCTCCTGATCGACTACCGCAACGGTCGGCGGACTCACCCCGAGCGGCGCGAACAGCGCCGTGAGCAACCGGTGATGCGCCGATTCGGGCGGCGTCCAGATCCACGGCAGCGCGGCCAGCTCTTTCCAGCCGCGCCGCGCGATCCGCTCTTTCCAGCCGGGCGGCCCGACTACCTGGTAATTGAATGGCGTCAGGGTCACCGTGTGGAACAGGTCGGAGGGCTTGCCGATATAAAAGCCGACGTCGAGTTCGCCGCGCTGGATCTGTTGCAGCACGGTGCCCGACATGCCGTGCCGCAACTCCGTCTCGATCTGCGGGTAGGACTCCACCAGGCGCTTGAGAAAGGCGCCCAGGCGGGTGAACTCGGGGTCGAGAATCGTGCCGATGCGCAGTTTGCCGCGCACCGTCTCGCGCAATGCCGCGGCAGCCTGGTGCAGCGCGCCCAGGTCGCCCAGCAGGCGCTCGGCCAGCGGCAGCAGTGCCTGGCCGTCGCGCGTCAGGCTCATGCCCTGGGCGGTGCGGGTAAACAGGGTCAGGTGCAGGGCTTCCTGCAAGGCCTTGATTTGCAGGCTGACGGCCGGCTGCGTGAGATGCAGGCGCGCGGCGGCGCGGGTGAGGTTGCCCTCGTGCGCCACCGTGACGAATGCGCGCAATTGATTGAATTCCATGGCAGCGCCAACCCAGAGGAGATATAAGAGGTACTTATATTGTTCTTCAGCATAAATCATTGGATTTGCCGGCGCCAGTGGGGCTAGGCTTTAGCCATGAAAAAAGCGACGGCACCTTGGCCGCTTCGCTCTGGATTGCGCGCCGCGATGGGCGCGAACGCACCGAGGTCGATATGAGTAACGCTGATATTCCTGTGATCAACCACTACATCGGCGGCCAGCTGCGCGCCGGTCAAAGCGGCCGCCTGGCGGACGTTTTCAACCCCGCCGAGGGCGCCGTGAGCGCACGCGTGGCATTGGCCAGCGAGGCCGAGGTCGAGGCCGCCGTGGCCGCCGCGCGCGCCGCATGGCCGGCCTGGGCCGCGACCGCTCCGCTCAAGCGGGCCCGCATCCTGTTCAATTTCAAGGCGCTGCTCGAGCAGCACCATGACGAGCTGGCGCGGCTGATTACCAGCGAGCACGGCAAGGTCTTTTCCGACGCCAAGGGCGAGGTCACGCGCGGCATCGAGGTGGTCGAGTTTGCCTGCGGCGCGCCGCACCTGCTCAATGGCCAGCACAGCGACAACATCGGCGGCGGCATCGACAACTGGAGCCTGCGCCAGCCGATCGGCGTGTGCGCGGGCATCACGCCGTTCAACTTCCCGGTCATGGTGCCGATGTGGATGTTCCCGATTGCGCTGGCGTGCGGCAATACGTTCGTGCTCAAGCCGTCCGAACGTGATCCGTCGGCCAGCCTGCTGATGGCGGACCTGCTGCGCCAGGCCGGCCTGCCCGATGGCGTATTCAACGTGGTGCAGGGTGACAAGGTGGCGGTCGACGCGCTGCTCGCGCACCCCGATGTCGAGGCCGTGTCGTTCGTCGGCTCCACGCCGATTGCCCAGTACATTTACAGCGAGGGCACGCGGCGCGGCAAGCGCGTGCAAGCGCTGGGCGGCGCCAAGAATCACCTGGTGGTGATGCCGGATGCCGACCTCGACCAGGCGGTCGATGCACTCATGGGCGCGGCCTACGGCTCGGCCGGCGAGCGCTGCATGGCCATCTCGGTGGCCGTGGCCGTCGGGCACGTGGCCGATGCGCTGGTCGAGCGGCTGGTGCCGCGTGTCAAGGCGTTGTGCGTGGCACCCGGCACCGATGCGCGCGCCGAAATGGGCCCGCTGGTCACCGGCGCCCATAAAGCCAAGGTCGAGGGCTATATCGCCAAGGGCGTCGAAGAAGGCGCCAAGCTGCTGGTCGATGGCCGGGGCCTGCGCGTGGCCGGGCACGAGCAAGGTTTCTTCGTCGGCGGCACGCTGTTCGACGACGTGCGCACCGACATGACGATTTATCGCGAGGAGATTTTCGGCCCCGTGCTGTGCGTGGTGCGCGTGCCCGATTTCGCCGCCGCGGTCGAACTGATCAATGCGCACGAGTTCGGCAACGGGGTCTCCTGCTACACATCCGACGGCGGCGTGGCGCGCACTTTCGCGCGGCAGATCCAGATCGGCATGGTCGGCATCAATGTGCCGATTCCGGTGCCGATGGCCTGGCACTCGTTCGGCGGCTGGAAAAAGTCGCTGTTCGGCGATCACCATGCCTACGGCGAGGAAGGCGTGCGTTTCTATACCCGCTACAAGAGCGTGATGCAGCGCTGGCCCGACAGCATCGGCAAGGGCGCCGAGTTCACCATGCCGGTGGCCAAGTAAGCACGCCGGCGCCTGCGGCGGTAAGCCGGCGGGCGCGCTCATTGAAGTTCTGAAGCCGTCAGTGGATCGGGAGGAGACATGCCCAAGCATCAGGGCGCTTACGACTACATCATCGTCGGTGCCGGCACCGCCGGCTGCCTGCTGGCCAATCGACTGACGCAGGACGCCGACGTGACGGTGCTGCTGATCGAGGCCGGCGGCAAGGACGATTATCACTGGATACACATTCCGGTCGGTTATCTGTATTGCATCGGCAATCCGCGCACCGACTGGCTGTATCGCACGCAGAACGAAGCCGGCCTGAACGGGCGCGCGCTGGCGTATCCGCGCGGACGCGTGCTGGGCGGCAGCTCGTCGATCAACGGCATGATTTATATGCGTGGCCAGCGCGAGGATTACGACGGTTGGGCCGCCATCGCCGATGATGCGAGCTGGCGCTGGGACGCGGTGCTGCCGTACTTCATGCGCGTCGAGGATCACCACAAGGGTGCCAGCGAATTTCACGGCGGCGGCGGCGAGTGGCGTGTCGAAGCGCAGCGTCTGTCGTGGCGGGTACTCGATACCTTTGTCGAAGCCGCCGCGCAAAGCGGCATTCCCGCCACCGACGATTTCAACCGGGGCGATAATTTCGGCGTCGGCTACTTCGAGGTGAATCAGCGGCGTGGTGTGCGCTGGAATGCTTCGAAGGCGTTTTTGCGGCCCGCGCGCGGGCGTCCGAACCTGACCATCCTGACCGGCGCGCAGGTCACGCGCCTGGTATTCGCCGGCAAGCGTTGCGTCGGCCTGAACTATCGGCATGACGGGCAGGAATGCGGCGTCGAAGCACGTCTCGAAGTGCTGCTGGCCTCCGGCGCGGTCAACTCGCCGCAATTGCTGGAGGTCTCCGGCGTGGGGCGGGGCGCGTTGCTGCAGCAACACGGGGTGGCGGTCGTGCACGATCTGCCCGGGGTGGGCGAGAATCTGCAGGATCATCTGCAATTGCGCACGATCTACCGGGTCGATGGCGTGAAGACCCTCAACACGCTTGCCAGCCACTGGTGGGGCAAGTTGCGCATCGGCCTGCAGTATGCGCTCACGCAAGGCGGGCCGATGAGCATGGCGCCGTCGCAGTTGGGCGCCTTTGCCAAGAGCGACGAGTTCCAGGCGCGTGCCAATCTGCAATATCACGTGCAGCCGTTGTCGCTCGACAAGTTCGGCGATCCGCTGCATACCTTCAACGCGTTTACCGCATCGGTGTGCAATTTGCGGCCGACTTCGCGCGGCAGCATCCATTTGAGCGGTCCGCACGCACAGCAGCCGCCGACGATCGCGCCGAATTATTTGCAAACGCCCGAAGACCGCGCGGTGGCCGCCGACGCCTTGCGCCTGACCCGCCGCATTCTTGCCGCACCGGCGTTCGCGCGTTATGCACCGCGCGAGTATCTGCCCGGCCCGGCTTATCAGAGCGACGACGAATTGGCGCGCGCGGCGGGCGATATCGGCACCACCATTTTTCATCCGGTCGGCACCTGCCGCATGGGGCGTGCCGACGACGCCGGCGCGGTGGTCGACAGCCGCCTGCGAGTGCGCGGGCTGGCGGGCTTGCGCGTGGTCGATGCATCGGTGATGCCGACCATAACGTCGGGCAATACCAACTCGCCGACCCTGATGATCGCCGAGAAGGCCAGCGAGATGATTCGCGCCGATCGGATCGCCGCACGCAAATAAATTCGCTGCACAAAACAGGAGACCAAACGCGTCGAACCTTAGGATTTCTGATTGGCTTCGGGCAGTTGCAAATTTCCTGCCTCTCCTAGTGGAAATCCCGATGATTGCGATGCAACATTTGGAACACAATAGCCCTTCGCTGGCAAGGTTCGAGCAAGAGTCGCACCGTGCTGCAGCGCTCGTGGCCGTCAGGGTGCTGTCCCGATAACGGTCGCGGGAGTGTCCACAAAGTAGCTGGCGGACAGCACGCGTTGTCCGCCGAGCGCGATAAACCTATCACGTGGCTGGAGACATGACAGCAAACGACTTCATTTTGGAGACCCGAGGCCTGAGCAAGGGCTTCCGCGGTTTTACGGCTGTCAACGGGGTGGACCTGCGGGTGGCGCGTGGCACGATCCATGCGTTGATCGGGCCCAACGGGGCGGGCAAGACGACGTGCTTCAACCTGCTCACCAAATTTCTGGA
>JAGXBI010000221.1 GCA_018971155.1 Burkholderiales bacterium | reverse complement strand
GCGACATGGGGCGCCGAGGTGCATAAGATGATCTCCGCGCTGGGCGCGCCCATCAACGAAACCGACGCCCAGGAAATCGTCGCGTACCTGCAGGCGCATTACACGCCCGAGACGCGCAAGTAGGCGAAGTGGCCAAAGGTGTGGGGTGCCACGCCCATCACTACCCCAACCGCTGTCTCCACAACACATCGAGTACGTGCTGCGTCGAACGCTCGACGCCTGCGGCACGATGCGCGATGCCAAGGCGCCGCCATAACGAGGGCCGCAACGGCCGCATCACAATGCGCGGGTCGGGCGTGGGCGTGGTGGACTCATGGGGCAGCAGCGCCGCGCCGTACCCGGCCGCGACCAGACTCTTGATGGCATCGTTGTAGTTGAGCTGGATGCGCGGCATCGGATGATGGCCGGCCGCGGCGAACCATTCCGTGGTCAGGCGCGACAGGCGCGTGGTCGCGTCATTCAGAATCAGCGGCTGAGCGGCGAGCCAAGCCGGCGTGGCGCGCGCCGGCGAGCGCCAGTGCGCCGGCACGAACGCCATCACCGGGTCGCGCCGCCACGGTTTGATGGTGAGCCCCGCCACCGGGAGCTGCGGCAGCGCGACCAGGCCGACGTCGAGCGTGCCGCCGGCGAGCCGCGCAAGCGTCTCATGCGAGGTTAGCACCGCTACCTGCACGTCGATCGCGGGATGCTGCTCGCGTAACTCGTCGAGCGCCTGTGGCAGCAGATGCGCGATCGCCCCGGTCGACGCGCCAAGCCGCACGCGCCCCGCCAGGCCCATCACCTGGCGTTGCACGTCGTCCATGGCCCGCGCCGCATCGGCGAGCAGCCGGCGCGCACGCTCGACCAGCGCTTCGCCGATGGCCGTCGGCCGCACTTGCCCGCGCCTGCGTGACAGCAGTTGTGCCCCGATGCGCTCCTCCAGTTCGGCGATATGCAGGCTTACCGTGGGCGGCGCCAGATGCAAGGCCCGCGCCGCGTCGGCAAAGGAGCCTCCATCGGCAATGGCAACGAGGGTGCGCAAGCGGTCGAGGCTGATTTCTCGCATGTCGGAATCCAAATTCAGAAAAACTGAATTTCATCGTTATGAAATTCAACTTTTTCTATTCTATAGATATCCGCAAAATAGGGGCTCTCTCTGTCAGGGACAGTCACTGGAGTCTTTCGCGCATGAATCTCCCTCTCGTTTTCATCGACGGCGACCAGGGCACCACCGGGTTGCAAATCCACCACCGGTTGCGCGAGCGCACCGACCTGAAACTGCTTACGTTGCCCGTGACCGAACGCAAGGATCCGCGGCGGCGCGCCGAAGCCCTCAATGCCTGCGACATCGCCATCCTGTGCCTGCCCGACGCGGCGGCACGCGAGGCGGTGGACCTCGTCGTCAATCCGGCTGTCAGGGTCATCGACGCCAGTTCCGCGCACCGCACGCATCCCGATTGGACCTATGGCTTTCCTGAGATGGCGGCGGGCCAGGCGCGGCGCATTGCAGTGGCACACCGTGTGACCAATCCCGGTTGCTATCCGACCGGTGCCATTGGTTTGCTGCGCCCGCTGCTGCAAGCCGGTCTTATCCCAGGCCATTACCCGATCAGCATTCACGCGGTGTCCGGCTATTCCGGCGGCGGGCGGGCCGCGGTCGAGGCCTACGAGGGTCCGGACGCCGCCAATGCGTCTCCGTATCAGGTCTATGGCCTGGGGCTTGCGCACAAGCATGTTCCGGAGATCCAGCAGCACGCCGGGCTCGTGCAGCGGCCCATTTTCGTGCCGGCCTATGGCGCGTTCCGCCAGGGCATCGTATTGACCATACCGCTGGCGCTGCGGCAGTTGGCGCCCGGCACGGACGCCGCGGCGCTGCATGCCGGTCTGGCGCGGCATTACGTGGGCGCGCCCCACGTGCAAGTTCAGTCGCTGGAGGAGTCCAATGCCCTGACGCACCTTGACCCGTGCGCGCTGAACGGCACCGACGACCTGCGCCTCGGCGTGCTTGCCAACCAGGAGCACGGGCATGTGCTACTGAGTGCGGTTTTCGACAATCTCGGCAAAGGCGCGTCCGGGGCCGCCGTGCAGAATCTGGATTTGATGCTTGGGCGGCTATAAGCTCATTGGGCTGCGCTGGCGGGCAGGAGCCCTGCCCTCACCATCGGCGCGCGCGAGCGGCCAACGCAGCGCGCCTAACGCAACTGCTCTTCGAGCGTGCGGGTCTGCGGCGATTCGACATTTCCCGTATGTTTGGTCTGCACGGGCTCGATCAGGACGACCCAGCACTCTTCCTCGGCGACGGGATGGTGCAGCGTGCCGCGCGGCACCACGTGCATCGAACCCGCCGGCAGGTCGACTGCACGCCCGTTTTCATATTCGATCCTCAGATGCCCGCGCACGATATAGAACAATTCATCCTCGTGCTCGTGGTCATGCCACACAAGCTCCCCGCGCACCTTCGCGATCTTTACGTATTGATCGTTGACCTGCGCGATGACCTTGGGCGACCAGTAGTCCGAGACGCCGGCGAAAGCCGCCTCGAGATCGAAAGACTCGGCAAACGGATGTGAAGTCATGCTTGTCTCCAACTCGGAACGAGAGACGTGGCGCGCAGTGCCGGGCTTCTCCGTCGCCATCGCGACAATTGCCGGCAGCCGCGCCACCGATGCCCTTTCGGGAAGATCAGTACCGGATTGTACGGAGTGCCGGCACATCGCAAAAGATAATAATTTTTATGAGATGCATTACGCGGCATAATGCGCCGATGAACCGAAATCTCGATCTCGATCTGATTCGCACATTCGTGGCCGTGGCCGACGCCGGCAGCATGACCGTCGCCGCAAATCTGCTGCATATGACGCAAGGCGCCGTCAGCCAGCAGGTAAAGCGCCTCGAAGAGCTGCTCGGCTGCGAACTGTTCGTGCGCAGGACGCGCAAGCTGGGGCTATCGCGCCGGGGCGAGCAGTTTCTTGTCAATGCACGCAGGCTGCTGCGGCTCAACGATGAAATCTGGGCCGAAATGACCGGCCAGCCGCTGCGCGGCGCGCTGCGCGTGGGCGTGCCTCACGATCTGGTGGCGCAGCTCACGCCCGCAATGAAGGCATTCACCGAGGCACATCCGCACGTCGATATCTCCCTGGTGTGCGCAACCTCGTCTGAACTGCGCGAAGCAGTCGACGGTGGTCGCCTGGACCTATCGATCGTGGAATGCGTTGCCAGCGAAGCCGACGGCGAAGTGCTGCGCGTCGAATCATTGGTGTGGGTCAGGGGCCGCGACAGCGGCGCGTGGCAAAAGCGGCCGTTGCCGCTGTCGATGGTCGACGAACGCTGCGTGTTCCGCCCGATCGTGCTCGATGCGCTGACCGAGGCAGGCATCGCCTGGCGTACCGTGTTCGAGAACGGCAACATCGAGGCAACCGCGGCAACCGTGCGTGCGGGTCTGGCGGTCACCGCCTGGCTTGGCTCCACCCTGCCCGCCGACGTCGAGCCGATCACCCCCAAGGCGAGCGGCTTGCCCGCCCTGCCGCCGTTCGCCATCTGCCTGCGGTTGCCCGCGACGGTGCAGCCCGCGGCACAGGAATTCGCGCGCTACGCACGCGAATCGATATCGAACGGCGCCGGCGTGCGCCGCGCACGGGCGGCGGCAAGGACAGCATGATCCAGTGTGCCGCCCCCTGCCCGGACGGCGGGTGGCGCCATCGCGTGCCAGAGGGTCGCAAGCGGGTCGCCGCTCCCGCCGGCCCTTTTGTTGCCAGGTGGCGGGCCCGGCACATCGTGCAGGTTCAGATAGACCAGTCGACGGGGTAGTTGACGATGGGGCCGAACTCAACTCCGGCTTCTTCCGCGGCTTGTCTGGCGTCTACGATCATCTCCTTGAGCCGCCCCATCTGCTGGGCGTGCTCGTCGGACTCCCAGATGCTGACATGCACCATGGACCCGGAGGGCGAAGCCCCGGCGTAGTAGGTGATCAGGCCCGGCAGCTTTTCGATCGCGGGAATCAGATAGCGGCCGGTGGCTTCTGTCATGGCCTGGACCTGCGCGAATCTCGCGGGATTGAAGGTGCCGCGTGAGACACGGACGACGGCGGTAGCGGGCAGCGGTTTCGCGGACATGAGCGGTTTCTCCCGGGGTTAATTTCGTTTGGGTATGGTATCGTAACGTATTTGAACCGGGAGTAGCAACCATGCCATCCGCCGACGCGCGCCCTGCAGGTAGACCGAGAAATCCCGAGTTGGACAAGGCGATTCTCGCGGCGGCCGAGCGACAGCTTGGCGAGGCCGGGTACGCCGGCATGTCGCTGGACTCGATCGCGGCAGCCGCCGGCACCACCGTGCCCGCCGTGCGGCGCCGATTTCGCAGCAAGGCAGAGATCGTCGTCGCCGTGATCGACTCGCTTCGCATCCAGAGCATTCCCGCCGCGACGGGCCCATTGCGCGAGCGCGCACTTGCATTGCTGCGGAATTTTCATGCCAATCTTTTGCGCCGGAACTCCCTGGCGGTGGTCGGCTCTCTTCTCACCGAGGAGCGCCGCTACCCCGAACTTCTCGACGCTTTTCGCCGACGGTTGGTGGAACCCCGCAGAGCCGCGCTGCGCCAGATCCTCATCGAGGGTATCGACGCCGGAGAACTGCCGCGTGGCGTCGACCCCGAGGTGCTTGCCAGCATGCTGATCGGCTCGTTCTATGCGCGTTACATCGCCACGTCCGACCTGCCGGAAAACTGGCCTGATGCCACGTTGCAGCAGGTTTGGCCCGCGGCAGCCTGAGCGCCCACGCGGCATGCTCAGGTCCGGTTCAACCCGTTGGGTCGGGCGCCCGCAGGCCGAGTTCGCGCCGTGGCGCGAGCGCGTTCGGCAAACCAGATGGCGGCCGCCATCAAGGCAATCCCCATCAGTTGCAGGCGGCTCAAATGCTGTGCAAAGCAGAGCCAGTCGATAAAGACGCCGACCGCCGGATAGACGAACTGGAACAACGCGATGCGGCCGGTGTTCAGACGCGCCATGCCAATGTATATCAACGTATAGGCCAGGCCCGTGTGAATGATGCCGAGTCCGGCAAGCCACAGCCACGAGACGCCCAACCCGGGCCAGCCATGCCGCATCGGCCAGATCCACACCGTCAGCGTGCCGATCGCGCATTGCCACCAGGCGAGGATACCCGCGGGCAAGTCGCGCAGATGCCGTGCGATGATCGTCACGCATGCCATGCAGAATGCGCCCACCAGACAAAACGCCACACCAAGCCAGTAGCCCTGCGGCACATCGCCAGCGGGGTGCTCCGCGATGCCCGTCGCCAGCACGAGACCCACCATCGCCACCGAGACCGCGCCAATGCGGCGCCGGCCGATCGGCTCCTTCAGCAACAGAGCGCCCAGGACCAGTACCCACATCGGCTGGAAGTGAAACAGCACGATTGCGACGCCCACCGACATCCGTTCGATGGCTGAGAAGAACAAGGCCCAGCTCAGTACCATCAGCGAGCCAGCGACCAATACCCAGGGTCCGGTCGTCCGCGTCAGCCTCAGCAATCGCGTCTGGCGGCGCAGCGCCACCCAGCCGGTCAGGACGAGCAGGCCGAATGCGCAGCGAAACCACGTTACCGTCAACGGATCGGCGTGGGCGTTTTTTACGAAAATGCCGATAGTGCCGAGCAGCGCACAACCCAGAACGAACGGCCACGCGCCGGTCGAGCGGCGGGTCGGCGCAGCGCCGCAAGTTGCATCGTGGATGGGCTGATCGGCATTCATGCACCCAGTGTGCATCGCCGCTCGTCGAACGAAAAGCGCATAATTCGAAGATCATCCATTCGAAAATCGAAAGCAGGTGAAAGCCATGAAACAGGGCGATCTGCAAACGGACTGGCTAAAGTGCTTTGTCGCCGTGGTCGATGCCGGTTCGCTCTCGGGCGCCGCCGGTGAAGTGCATCGGTCACAGTCGGCAGTGAGCATGCAGCTCAAGAAGCTGGAGAGCGCGCTCGGGCTGCGGCTCATCGAGCGCGGCTCACGCTCACTCGCCCTTACCCATGATGGCCAGACGCTGCTCGGCTATGCGCGTCGCATTCTCGACTTGCATGCGCAAGCGCAGATTGCGCTGCAAGGCGATCAACTCACCGGGCGCGTGCGGCTCGGCGTGCCAGACGATTATGCGGAGAAATATCTGACGCCGGTGCTCAGGCGGTTCGCCCCGCGACACAGTGGCGTCGAAATCGAGCTGATCTGCGAGCAATCCACCTCACTCATCCCGCGCGTGGCCAGTGGCGAGCTGGATCTCGCGCTGGTCTCGCGCGATCACGCGCGGCGCGGCACCTTGCTGTTCCACGAACCCATG
>JAGXBI010000488.1 GCA_018971155.1 Burkholderiales bacterium | reverse complement strand
AATCCGGCAGCATGATCGGCGAAGCGCACATGACCTGGCTGATTCATCGCGCCGCGCAGGGCGCCGGAGCAACCACCGCCGAGGATGTGATTCATTGGGGCAGCGCCGGCGGCGCTCGGGTGCTTGGTCTTGACGCGGTCGGCACGCTCGAGGCTGGCCAGGCCGCCGACCTGGTGCTGTACGACGTCGATCACCCGCGCTTCTTCGGCTTCCACGACCCGGCCGTGGCGCCGGTGGCCGCGGGCGAGCCGATCGCCGTGCACACCAGCATCGTCAACGGCCGCGTGGTCGTCGACGACGGTGTCATTCCCGGGCTGGATATCGCCCGATTGCGCGCCGACGCGCAACGCGGCGTGCAGCAGTTGCTCGCTGGGCTCGACGCCGCCGCGTGAGCGCGGCGGCTTGGCCCGGCATTATTGGGCTGTCCAGCCGCCGTCCATGTTCCAGGCCGCGCCCCGCACTTGCGCGGCCGCCTCGCTGCACAGAAAAACGACCAGTCCGGCGAGTTGCTCGGGGGCAACGAATTCGCCGGACGGCTGCTTCTCCTGCAGCAGCGCGCGCTTGGCCTGCTCATCGTCGACCGACAGCGCGGCGGCGCGCATGGCAACCTGTTCCTGCACCAGCGGCGTGAGCACGAAGCCCGGACAAATCGCATTGCAGGTGATCGGCTGCTCGGCGGTCTCGAGCGCCACGACCTTGGTGAGTCCGACGATGCCGTGCTTGGCCGCGACATACGCCGATTTCTGTACCGAGCCGACCAGGCCATGCACCGAGGCGACGTTGACGATTCGCCCCCAGCCCCGCGCCCGCATGTGCGGCAGGGCGAGTCGCGTGGTGTGGAATGCCGAACTGAGATTGATCGCGATGATCGCGTCCCACTTCTCGACCGGGAACTCCTCGATCGGCGCGACGTGCTGAATCCCCGCGTTGTTGACCAGAATATCGATACCCCCGAAGGTGCTCACGGTTTGTTCGATCAGGTCGGCAATTTCGCCGGGCTTGCTCATGTCGGCGCCGTGGTAGCTCACGCCGTGGCCGTGACGGGCGATCTGCGCCTGTGCGCTCCGGTGGTCGCCAAAACCGTTGAGCATCACGTCCGCGCCTTGCCGGGCCAATGCGTCGGCAATCGCCAGGCCGATCCCGCTGGTCGATCCCGTGACGAGCGCCGTCTTTCCTTGCAGTGACATATCGAATCTCCTTTGCTGGTTTAATGTGCGCGCGGCATCTCTC
>JAGXBI010000220.1 GCA_018971155.1 Burkholderiales bacterium | reverse complement strand
ATGCTCAAGGTCAGCGGCCAGTACGTGTCGCCCATCGAAGTGGAAATGGTGCTTACCCAGCACGAATGCGTGTTCGAAGCGGCCGTGGCCGGCGTCACGCACGATGGGCTGGTCAAGACCCGCGCCTTCGTGGTGCTGCGGCGAGGCTTCACCGGCTCCGAGACGTTGGCAGCCGACCTGAAGGCCTTCGTCAAGACACGCCTGGCGCCGCACAAGTATCCGCGCGAGATCGTCTTCGTGGACGATCTGCCAAAGACCGCCACCGGTAAAATACAGCGCTTCAAACTGAGGGAGTTGTTATGAGCGCCGACGCTTCACGAGCCGTTGCGCCCCCGCCGTCAGGGTCGGCACTGATCACGTTGCCTGCCACCGCTGCGGCAGGTTCGCTGCAGATCGAATATCAATGGCTCGACACAGCCGCGCCCGACGCGCCGCTGGCCGTGTTTCTGCACGAAGGACTGGGGTCCGTGGCAATGTGGAAGGATTGGCCGCGAACGCTTTGCGCAACCCTCGGCATGCGCGGCCTGGTGTACTCGCGCCCCGGCTACGGCCGTTCGAGCCCTCGCGCGGCCGACGAAAAGTGGCCGGTCACGTTCATGCATCGTCAGGCCCGCGAGGTGCTGCCCGCCTTGCTCGATGCGCTGGGCGTCGATGCCGCCGAGCGCTCGCGCATGTGGCTGATCGGCCATAGCGACGGCGGCTCGATCGCCCTGCTCTACGCCGCGGCATTTCCCGATGCGCTGGCCGGCGCGGTGGTGATCGCGCCGCACGTGTTCGTCGAAGACGTATCGGTGCAAAACATCGCGCAAGCCAAACAGGCCTACACCGACATGGGCTTGCGCGCGCGCCTGACGCGCTATCACGATGACGTCGACTCGGCCTTCTGCGGCTGGAACGATATCTGGCTCGATCCGGCCTTTCGGGACTGGAACATCGAGGGTGCGCTGGGCGCCATCCGCTGCCCGCTGCTCGCGGTGCAGGGTTTCGACGACGAGTACGGCACGATGGCGCAGATGGACAGCATCGCCGGCCACGTGCGGCACGCGCAAATCGTCAAGCTGCCCGAGTGCGGACACTCGCCGCACCGGGACGCGCCGGACGCACTGAACCGGCACATCAAGGCTTTCGTGAACTCGTCCGCGGCGCAGGCACGCGCGCGGTAAACACCGCCTCGATCCGTTGCGCGTTGGCCGGCTCGCTGGCCGGCGCGCGACTGTCCTGCGCGACCAGTTCGCGAATCGTGTCGAGAAACAGCTTGAGCGCCGGCGAAACATCGTCGGCGCGATAGATCGCATACAACGGTACCTCCGGCACGGCCGGGCTCAGGGGACGGAACACCACGCCGGCCGGCGCAATGTTCGCGATCGAGGCCGGCAGCAGGGCCACCCCGAAATCGGCCCGCACCAGACTCAACAGCGTTTGCACTTCGATAACCTGCTGGCGGATCCGCGGCGTGAAACCCGCCTGCACGCAGCACTGATACAGGAAGTCGGCGAACCGGGACTGCCCCAGACCAAACGAGACGAACGGATCGCCAGCCAGTTCGGCCAGCGCGAGTTCGTCCTGGCTGGCCAGGCGATGCATCTCGGGCAGCACCGCCATGATCGGCTCGTACAGCAGCACTTCGTTGCACAGGTTCGGGTCATCGTGGCTCATGCGAAAGAAGCACACGTCGATGCGCCGCTCGCTCAAGGCCGCGAGTTGCGCCGCGGGCGTCATCTCGCGCAGGTTCCACGACACATCCGGATAGCGCTCGCGAAATACATGCATGGCGCGCGGAATCACGCCGACCATCACCGAACTGATCATGCCGATCTCCAGCTTGCCGAGCTGGCCGCGCCCGGTCTGCCGCGTCAGGTCGAGCGCGCGCTCGATCTGCGCGAATATCAGCGGCACCTGATCCTTCAGTGTTTGCCCGGCCGCCGTGAGCTCGACGCGGTGGTGCGTGCGCACGAACAGCGGCGTGCCGATCTCCTCCTCGAGCAACCGGATTTGCTGGCTGAGCGGCGGCTGGGACATATTGAGCCGGGCCGCGGCGCGCCCGAAGTGCAGCTCGTCGGCGAGCGCCGCGAAGTAACGCAAGAGACGGATGTCCATATCGCCATATCGAATAAGTATCAAACATCGCTTTAAATAATATTGTACAGAGCGCTGCGCGGTCGAGATACTGCGACTCAAGCAGCAGTGCACGTCATGTGTCACCTGATGCAGGGCGGGGGAAAGCGCGGCAACGCGCTTAGTAAAAGGCCGTGGCAAGACGTGGCTGCCCGCGATTAGAAGGTTGGAGAGGGACCTGCTGCAACGGCAGATGGGTTCCACCGACTTCCCTGTCTTAGGAGATCGAGTACATGATTATCGATACCAGCTGCTACCCGACCGACGTGGTCGATCTGGCCTGGCGGCACGATGGCGAGCCGTTTTCCGGCGAACGCCTGCTGCAGATGATGGACGGCCCTTACCGGATCAACGGCAAGCCGCGCCGCATCGACCGCGCATTCATCCAGCCCCCGCAGGGCAACACCATCTACACCTGGACCGACGGCGTGCAGAGCGGGCGCGAGGCAATCGACGCTTACATGGCGTATACCCTGAAGCTCGTCCAGCAATACCCCGACCGCTTTCTCGGCTGCTTCGTCTACAACCCCCGTTGCGGCGTGCAAAACGGCGTCGATGCCATCGAGCGCTATGTCACCGAACACGGCTTCAAGATGGTGCAGATGCAGGCCAACATGCATGCGTACCGGCCCGACCGGGCGATCGACTGGGTGCGGCCCGCATTCGAAAAGTGCGCCGAGCTCGGCGTGCCGGTGAAGCTGCACACCGGCGACGGCCCGTACAGCATCCCCACCGAGTGGGTGCCGATGATCAAGGAATTCCCCAACGTGAATTTCATCATGGCGCACTTCGGCGTGCAGACCGGCGGCGTGTATTGCTTCGAGCCCTTCCAGTGGGCAATGGAGCTGCCCAACGTGTACTGCGAATCGAGCTGGTGCCTGCAATCGCGCATCGTCGAGTTCTCGAAAGTGCTGCCCAAGCACAAGATTCTCTACGGCTCGGACACGCCCCCCAACGAACCCGGCATGTGGCTGCGCCTGCTCGAAGTGCTGTGCACCGAGCCGCCGCAGGGGCTCAACCTCGACGAAGACACGCTCGAGGACTATCTCGGCAACAACCTCGCCCGCATGATCGGCCTGGCGCCGACCGAGCCGCCGCGCAGCGTCGAGCAGGCCGAAGCCCAACTGGCCGCCTACGGCATCGAAAACAAACATTATCTGGCGACGCTGGTTGCCTGAGCGGGAGTCCTTTCAATGATCATCGATACCCATCTGCACCCGACCAACCTCGTCGACGAAGCGTGGCGCCACACCGGTGAGCCGTTCACCGGCGAACGCCTGCTGAAGTTGATGGACGGGCCCTACATCATCAACGGCAAGCCGCGCCGCATCGATATGGGCTTCATCCAGCCGCCGCCGGGCAACACCGGCTATCGGGACGGCAACCGGCGCGGCCGCGAAGGCATCCGCGACTATATGAAGTACATCGCGGAATTGACGCAGAAGTACCCCGACCGCTTCATCGGCAACTTCACCTATAACCCCCGCTGGGGTCCGGAGAACGGCGCGGCGGAGCTCGAATTCCACGTCAAGGAATACGGTTTCAAGATGCTCAAGCTGCACGCCAACATGCACGGTTACCGGCCCGATCGCGCGCTCGACTGGCTGCGTCCGGCCATGAAGAAATGCGCCGAGCTCGGCGTGGTGGTGCTGATTCACACGGGTGACGGTCCTTACACGATTCCGACGCAGTTCTACCCGATCATTCGCGAGTTTCCGATGGTCAATTTCATCATCGGACACTTCGGTATCCAAACCGGTGGCAATTACTCGTTCGAGGCGTTCTGGATGGCGATGGACACCCCTAACGTGTATTGCGAGTCGGGCTGGTGTTTCCAGTCGCGCATCGTCGAGTTCGCCAAGCAATTGCCGCGCAACAAGATCGTGTTCGGCACCGATTCGCCGCCCAACGAGCCCGGCATGTGGCTGCGCGAGCTGGAGGTTCTGTGCTCGCCCGAGCCGCAGGGCATGGGGCTCGACGAGGACGGCCTCGAGGACTACATGGGCAACAACATTGCCCGCCTGGTGGGGATCGAGCCGACCAAGCCGCCGAAAGATCTGGAAGAAGCGCAAAAGCGCCTGACCAGTACGTATGTGAAGTGATGTTCACCGCGGGCGCGTTTTTCCCGGAATCCGCGCCCGCTTTTTGCAGAGGTATACGATGACCTTGGGGTCTTTTGCCGAGATGCGCAATGCGCAGGACTTTCACGCATTCGTGAACGCGTACCGCGATCGCTTTCCCGACGACGTTCTGACCGTCGGCCAGACGCTGTCCGCCGATCAGGACGTGACCGCCCTGGTGGTCGAGCTGGCCGCTCAAAACCGGCATCCCATGGTCGTGTGCGAGCGCGTCGACGGCCTGGGCGTGCCGCTGGCGACCAACGTGTTCGCCTCGCGCGAGCGCATCGCCCGCCTGTTCGGTGTCGAGCCCGCCGGGTTGCATGCGGCATACCAGCAACGCGCGAACGCGCCGATCCCGCCATGCTATGTCGCCAGCGGCCCGATCCTCGACGAAGTGATCGAGGGCGACGCGGTCGATCTGGCGCAATTGCCGATGATCAGGCATTTCCTGAGCGATCGCGCCCCATACGTGACCAATGCCGTGATCGTCGCCGAGGATCCGGTCACGGGCGTGGCCAATCTCAGTTATCACCGCTCGATGCGGCACGCGCGCAACGCGCTGGCCACCAGCCTGCATTCACGCGGCCATTTGTGGCGCATGCTGCAGGCAGCGCGTACGCGCGGCGATGAATTGCACGTGGCAATGGTCGTCGGCGCGCACCCGCTGTTCATGCTGGCGGCATCGGCCCGCGTGCCGTTCGGCACCGATGAGCGTGCGATCGCCGGCGGCTTGTTCGGCGCGCCACTCGAGCTGGTGCGCACGCCGCGCCATGGCATTGGCGTGCCCGCCTGCGCCGAATTCGTGCTGGAGGGCGCAATCGATCCGGCCGCCTACGCCGACGAGGGCCCGTTCGGCGAATTCACCGGCTACTCGTCGGACCGCTCTACCAATAACGTGCTGCGTGTCGATACCTTGATGCGGCGGCGCGACGCATGGCTGGTCGACGTGGTCGGCGGCCCCTATGCCGAGCATCTGACGCTGGCGCGCCTGCCGCGCGAGGCTGAAATGAGCGAGAAGCTCAAGGCACGCTTCCCATCGGTCACCGCGCTGCACTACCCCAATTCGGGCACGCATTTCCACTGCTATGTGGCGCTTGATCAAACGCGTGACGGCGAAGCGCGCCAGATCATGCTCGCCCTGCTCGGCTGGGATCCGTACCTGAAAACGGTGATCGCAGTCGACCAGGACATCGACATCACCGACGATGCGCAAGTCCTGTGGGCGATGGCCACGCACTTTCAGCCGCACCAGGACCTGTTCGTGGTCGACGGCCTGCCCGGCAGCCCGCTCGATCCTTCGTCGTCGGTCGATGGCACCACCTCGCGCCTGGGCATCGACGCCACGCGTGGCTCGCGTTTCGAAGGCAAGCGCGCGGTGGTCGAGGCGGCCGCGCTCGAGCGCGCGCGAACCCTGTTGCAGGGCCTGGCGGGAGCGCGCTCATGAATGCCCGAATGACGGCGGCGGCAACGCGCGCGCGTCTGGTGGTCGGCATCAGCGGCGCATCCGGCTTTGTGTATGGCGCGCGGCTGCTCGAGCTGCTGGGTGCGCTCGATGTCGAGACGCATCTGGTCATCACGCGTGCGGCGCAGCTCACGATGGCTCACGAGACCGAGTACAAGCTCGCCGACATCGTGGCCCGCGCCGACGTCTACCACCGCGCCGACGATGTCGCCGCCAGCATCGCCAGCGGATCGTTTCGCACGTTGGGCATGATCGTCGCGCCGTGTTCGATGAAAACGCTGGCGGAGATCGCCTGCGGCGCATCGTCCGGCCTGCTGACCCGAGCGGCCGACGTCACGCTCAAGGAACGGCGCCCGCTCGTGCTGCTCGCGCGCGAGACGCCGCTGACCCTGGCGCATCTGCGCAACATGCTGAGCATCACCGAAATGGGCGGCATCGTCGCGCCGCCGGTGCCGGCCTTCTACGCCCGCCCGGCGAGCCTGGCGCAGATGGTGGACCACACGCTGGGCCGCGCGCTCGACCTGTTCGGCCTGGACGCCGGCACCGCATTGCGCTGGGGCGAGACCGAGGCCGATTCTCCCATTTGCAAGCAACACCCATCCATCACCAAGGAGCACGCATGAACACCTTGTCAATGACA
>JAGXBI010000219.1 GCA_018971155.1 Burkholderiales bacterium | reverse complement strand
GCCAGGCGAGGTAAAGCTGGCGGGTACGACCAGGGGCGTTAGGAATTGCTGGTTGACGTTGGTCGTCATGGGCGAGCTGGAGTCCTGCGGGGCAATGTGCAGCCAACCGAAGTTCACTATGTTGTCGCCCGCCTGCTGAGCGTGTGCTGTGCCGATCGAGATGGCGAATGCCGTCGTCACGGACATCAAGATCCGTATTTTCATTTGTCGTCCTCCCAGACATGTCATTTGATTTTTCGGGCATTATGCACACGGATTTTATTCTTGGAAAAGAAGGAAAGTAGAGGATTTACACGAATTCGCAAGAACAGATAATGTTTTTATAAATCAATGATTTGCGTCACATTTTTTTATTTATAAATTCATAAGATTTAAGTTTCAATGACCTAAAATCGCTCGAAAATCGAGAGATATGTTTTTGCGGCGTGAACCGACTATGGCGCGACTTCCACGACTATTCATTGCAGGGCAGGCGCAGCACGTCATTTTGCGCGGCAATAACAGGCAGCCCGTTTTTGTCGACGATGAGGATCGCCTGGCCTTTCTCGGTTGGCTCAAAGAGGCGGCCCGAGCGCATGATCTTGCTATTCACGCCTATTGCCTGATGCCCAACCACATGCATCTGCTGGCCACGCCCGGCGATGAGCGCAGCCTGCCGATGACGTTGCAGGCCGTTGGCCGTCATTACGTACTGCAATTCAATCGGCGGCATCAGCGTACCGGTTCATTATGGGAGGGCCGCTACCGTGCGACCGTTATCGAGGCCGAGCGCTATCTGCTGATCTGCAGCCGCTACATTGAGCTGAACCCGGTCCGCGCCGGCTTGTGCGACACGCCGGAATCCTATCGTTGGTCCAGTTATGCGCATCATGTCGGACTCATCGTCGATAGCTTGATTACCGATCACCCGCTCTACTGGGCGCTCGGCAATACCCCTTTCGAACGCCAGCGCGTCTATCGGGAGTCGTTTGCGCAACCGCTGCCAGAGGACGATCTGCGAGCCATTCGCGAAGCTACCCAAAAGGGGTGGCTGCTGGGCGACGACACTTACCGGCAGCGCATGTCGATGCTGGCCAACCGCCGTATCGCGCCGCTCTCGCGAGGGCGGCCGCGGCGCGACAAACCGGCCGATCCTGTCGATCCGAACAACTGATCGCTGGCCGCGCCCTGTCCAGGGCGTTAAGCATCGGTAACGCCAGGCGCGCGGCGCTGGCGCGTCACAACTCGCTTCGATCGCCGACCGGGCACGCATGATCGCAGCCAATCTCCGGACTGTGCACTACCCCCATGATTAATTGGTCAATTTATATGTGACCCTAATTACAGGATGTGCTGGCTGCAACTCCTTTTTTAATTGAACCCGACCCCAATTTAAAATTTTGTATTTGCTTGATTGATCGCGTATATTCCAGTTTCAGCACGTTTGTGCAGTGCGCAAGTTCATGCCCTGACGCCTGTGCCGGCCACGCCCGGTCGCATGACCCCACTTAATTCGGCGGCTCGTTCGAGTCGCCTCGATAAAACAGACGGTGTATCACGTGGAAAAGAAACAGCAACCGATCGCGGCGGCGCAAGCAGAGCAGCTGGCGCAAGAATTCGTGGCTCCTGCCCCGCAGGGCCTGTACGACCCGCAGAACGAACATGACGCCTGCGGCGTCGGGTTCGTGGCGCACATCAAGGGTCATAAAAGCCACGATATCGTGGCGCAAGGTCTCAAGATCCTGCTGAACCTCGATCATCGCGGCGCCGTCGGCGCCGATCCGTTGATGGGCGATGGCGCGGGTATTCTGCTGCAGATTCCCGACCAGTTCTATCGCGAGGAAATGGCGCAGCAGGGCGTCGCATTGCCGCCGGCTGGCGAGTATGGCGTCGGTATGATTTTCCTGCCCAAGGAGCATGCCTCACGACTGGCATGCGAGCAGGAGCTCGAGCGCACGGTCAAGGCCGAAGGCCAGATCGTGCTGGGCTGGCGCGACGTGCCGGTCGACCACGACATGCCGATGTCGCCTGCGGTCAAGGCCACCGAGCCGGTCATCCGCCAGGTGTTCATCGGTCGCGGTCGCGACATCATGGTGACCGACGCGCTCGAGCGCAAGCTTTACGTGATCCGCAAAACCGCCAGCCATCGCATCCAGAAGCTCAATCTCAAGCATGGCAAGGAATACTTCGTGCCGTCGATGTCGGCGCGCACCGTTGTCTACAAGGGCTTGCTGCTGTGCGACCAGGTGGGGCGCTACTACCGCGACCTGGCTGATCCGCGTACGGTCTCGGCACTGGCGCTGGTGCATCAGCGGTTCTCGACCAATACCTTCCCCGCCTGGGAGTTGGCTCACCCGTACCGGATGGTGGCGCACAACGGCGAGATCAACACCGTCAAAGGCAATGTGAATTGGCTCAATGCACGCACCGGCGCCATTTCGAGCGCGGTGCTCGGCGACGACCTGCAAAAGCTCTGGCCGCTGATCTATCCCGGGCAATCCGATACGGCATCGTTCGACAACTGCCTCGAATTGTTGACGATGGCCGGTTACCCGCTGGTGCACGCGGTCATGATGATGATTCCCGAAGCATGGGAACAGCACACCTTGATGAACGATAATCGGCGCGCGTTCTACGAGTATCACGCGGCGATGATGGAGCCATGGGATGGCCCGGCGGCGATCGCCTTTACCGATGGCCGCCAGATCGGCGCGACGCTCGACCGCAACGGCCTGCGCCCGGCGCGCTACTGCATCACCGACGACGATATCGTCATCATGGCCTCCGAAGCCGGCGTGCTGCCGATCCCGGAATCGAAGATCGTCAAGAAGTGGCGGCTGCAGCCCGGCAAGATGTTCCTGATCGACATGGAGCAGGGCCGCATCATCGACGATCGCGAACTCAAGGACAATCTGGCCAACGCCAAGCCTTACAAGAGCTGGATCGAAGCAGTGCGCGTCAAGCTCGATGAAATTACCTCGCAAATGGAAGACGTGGCGGCCGAGCACGATGCCACCACGCCGCTGCTCGACTTGCAGCAGGCGTTCGGCTATACGCAGGAGGACGTCAAGTTCCTGCTCGCGCCGATGGCCACCAACGGCGAAGAGGCGGTCGGCTCGATGGGTAACGACAGCCCGCTGGCCGTGATGAGCAACAAGAACAAGACGCTCTATCACTACTTCAAGCAGCTGTTCGCGCAGGTTACCAACCCGCCGATCGATTCGATCCGGGAAAACATGGTGATGTCGCTGGTGTCGTTCATCGGGCCCAAGCCGAACCTGCTCGATACCAACAACATCAACCCGCCGATGCGCCTGGAAGTGCCGCAGCCGGTGCTCGATTTCAAGGACATCGCGAAGATTCGCCACGTCGACAAGTACACCGGCGGCAAATTCCGCTCGTACGAATTGAACATCTGCTATCCGGTCTCGTGGGGCAAGGAAGGCATCGAGGCCCGCCTGGCATCGCTTTGCGCCGAGACGGTCGACGCGGTCAAGTCCGGCTACAACATCCTGATCGTGTCCGATCGCCGTGCCGACCGGGACAATGTCGCGATTCCGGCGCTTTTGGCCACCTCGGCCATTCACCAGCACCTGGTCGCGCATGGCTTGCGTACCAGCACCGGCCTGGTGGTGGAGACCGGCTCGGCGCGCGAAGTACATCACTTCGCCCTGCTGGCCGGGTATGGCGCCGAAGCCGTGCATCCGTATCTGGCGATGGAAACCATCTACGAGATGGCCAAGGGCCTGCCAGGCGAACTGTCGCCGGAAAAGGCCGTGAAAAACTACGTCAAGGCGGTTGGCAAGGGGCTGCAAAAAGTGATGTCCAAGATGGGCATCTCGACCTATATGTCGTACACCGGCGCGCAGATCTTCGAGGCCATCGGCCTGTCGCAGACGCTGGTCGACAAATACTTCCGCGGCACGGCGTCGAACGTCGGCGGTATCGGCATCTTCGAATTGGCCGAAGAAGCGATCCGCCTGCATAAAGACGCCTTCGGCGACGATCCGGTGCTCTCCAGCATGCTCGACGCGGGCGGCGAGTATGCCTATCGCATCCGTGGCGAAGAGCACATGTGGACCCCCGATGCGATCGCCAGGCTGCAGCATTCGACGCGCGCCAACTCCTATCAGTCGTACAAGGAATACGCCAACCTGATCAACGACCAGAGCAAGCGCCACATGACCTTGCGCGGCCTGTTCGAATTCCGCGTCGATCCCAGCCGGGCGATTCCGCTCGACGAGGTGGAACCCGCCAAGGAAATCGTCAAGCGTTTTGCCACCGGCGCCATGTCGCTGGGCTCGATTTCGACCGAGGCGCACACCACGCTGGCCATTGCGATGAACCGCATCGGCGGCAAGTCGAATACCGGCGAGGGTGGCGAGGACGAGCGCCGCTACCGCAACGAGTTGCGGGGCATTCCGATCAAGCAGGGCGAGACGCTGGCCGGGATCGTTGGCCAGGATGTGATCGCGCGCGACATCGTGCTGCAGGAAGGCGACTCGCTGCGCTCGAAGATCAAGCAGGTTGCGTCTGGCCGCTTCGGTGTGAGCGCGGAGTACCTGGTGTCGGCCGACCAGATCCAGATCAAGATGGCGCAAGGCGCCAAACCCGGCGAGGGCGGCCAGTTGCCTGGCCATAAGGTCTCCGATTACATCGGCAAGCTGCGTTACTCGGTGCCTGGCGTCGGGCTGATCTCGCCGCCGCCGCACCATGACATCTATTCGATCGAAGATCTGGCGCAGTTGATCCATGATCTGAAAAACGTCAACAGTAACGCGTCGATCTCGGTCAAGCTGGTTTCCGAAGTCGGCGTGGGCACGGTCGCCGCGGGCGTGGCCAAGGCCAAGGCCGATCATGTCGTGATCGCCGGGCATGACGGCGGCACCGGCGCCTCGCCGCTGTCGTCGATCAAGCACGCTGGGTCCCCCTGGGAACTGGGCTTGGCCGAAACCCAGCAGACGCTGGTGCTCAATCGCCTGCGTGGCCGCATCCGCGTGCAGGCCGACGGCCAGATGAAGACCGGACGCGACGTCGTGATCGGCGCGCTGCTCGGCGCCGACGAGTTCGGCTTTGCGACCGCGCCGCTGGTCGTGCAAGGTTGCATCATGATGCGCAAGTGCCATCTGAATACCTGCCCGGTCGGCGTCGCGACACAGGATCCGGTGCTGCGCCGCAAATTCGAAGGCAAACCCGAGCACGTCGTCAATTACTTCTTCTTCGTGGCCGAGGAAGTGCGCGAAATCATGGCGCAGCTTGGCATTCGCACGTTCGACGAATTGATTGGCCGGGCCGACCTGCTCGATATGAAGAAGGGCATCGAGCACTGGAAAGCCAAGGGGCTGGATTTCTCGCGTATTTTCTATTTGCCCACGGTCGACGCGTCGGTGCCGCGCCTGCACGTCGATAAGCAGGATCATGGCCTGGCCAACGCGCTCGACTACGCGCTGATCGAAAAAGCCAAGCCGGCGCTGGAAAAAGGCGAGCACGTCTCGTTCATCCAACCGGTACGCAATGTCAACCGCACCGTGGGCGCCATGCTCTCGGGCGAGGTCGCGCGCCGCTATGGCCATGACGGCCTGCCGGAAGACACCATCCATATCCAGCTCAAGGGCACGGCAGGCCAGAGCTTCGGCGCGTTCCTCGCGCACGGCATCACGCTCGACCTGGTCGGTGATGGTAACGACTATGTGGGCAAAGGCCTGTCGGGCGGACGCATCATCGTGCGGCCAACCAACGATTTCCGGGGCGCGGCCGAGCAGAACATCATCGTCGGCAATACCGTGCTGTACGGAGCGCTGGAGGGCGACGCTTACTTCCGCGGCGTGGCCGGCGAACGATTCTGCGTGCGTAATTCGGGCGCAGTTGCGGTGGTCGAAGGTACCGGCGACCATGGTTGCGAGTACATGACCGGCGGCACGGTGGTGGTGCTTGGCGAGACCGGCCGCAACTTCGCGGCCGGCATGTCGGGGGGCATCGCCTACGTCTACGATCCGGACGGCACGTTCGCGGCCAAGTGCAACACCGCGATGGTGGCGCTCGAACCGGTGCTGCCGCAAGGCGAGCAGGAACGCACCGTGGACGCCGGATTGTGGCATCGCGCCCAGACCGACGAGGCGCAGTTGCGTCAGCTGATCGAGCAGCACTTCCAGTTCACCGGCTCGATGCTGGCCAAGGCGCTGCTGGCCGATTGGGATGGCGCGCGTCGCAAATTCGTCAAGGTATTCCCGACCGAGTACAAGCGGGCGCTGGGCGAAATGGCGGCCAAGGCCGCCAAGGCGCCGGCTGCCAAACAAGCCATGGCCGCTTGAGCCGGTCGCCAGCGATGGAGGCGGCGGTGCCTGTCACCGCGCCTGCATCGCGCGCCGGATCCGCGTCTTATATTTCACGAATCAACCGTACTGAGAAGCACATGGGCAAG
>JAGXBI010000218.1 GCA_018971155.1 Burkholderiales bacterium | reverse complement strand
AGCCAACTTGCGTAAAACATGCTGAAATAATACAAAATTTCGACCCCCCGTCCCCCCAAGCAATGCCTAGAACGTCGCCAGCGCCGAAGTCCTCGGGGGTGCACAAAATACTGATTCGCTGGCCCATCCCGATCGCTTGGCTGGTCTTCGGCGTGTCGCTGCTCGGCACAACCTCGGTCTGGCTGGGCATGCGCACCAGCGATCAACGAAGCGCCCAACGCCATTTCTACGGGGAAACCGTTCTGATTTCCCGCAGCTTTCGCCACTTGCTGAACGATTATCAGCAGGCGCTGCGCGCCGCGGCCATTCGCGCCGGAACGACCCAGCCGACACAGGATGCTTGGCAGGCCTACGATCGCAGCCTGGGATTGGACGGGTCGTTGCCCGGCCTGGAAACGCTGGCATTCGCCCAGATCGGGTCGCCCGGCCAGATGGTGGTCAGCGCGGTCTTTCCGTATAACGGCGACAATGCCAGGCTGCTGGATCAGCCGCTGCGCGATGCCGCGGCACTGCCTCGCGAGGCAACGCCGGGCGCCATGGTAATGCTGCCGCCAACGCCGGACACTGGCGGTGCGACGAACCGGCCGGTCATACGCCTGGCGATGCCGGTCTATCCATCCGGCTCGGCCTCCCTGACCGGCTCGCCCGCGCGGCAGGCCGCCAGCGGCTATGTGTATGCGGTGATCCGTCTCGACGCCTTGCTGGCGGCCACCGCGCCCGATCTGCTGCGAGACATCGACCTGACCGTGCGGGATGTCACCGCCTTGCCGCCGGCGACGCTGTTCGACAGCCGGCAAGGATCGCGCGATGGCCTCGAGGATCAGACGACCTCATTGAGCCGCAACGAGAAAATCGCGGTCGACGGCCGCTCGCTGCTGCTGATCTACACGGCCAACGGCAATTTCGACGTCATGGAGGGGATCGGCTGGGCGCGCAGCGTGCTGATCGGCGGTGTGGCGCTGTCGCTGCTGCTGCTCTGGAGCCTGCTCTCGCTGGCGCGCACGCGCATCGACGTCGACCTCACGGCGCAGCGCATGGCAGCCAATCTGCACCAAAACGAGTCGCGCCTTTACGGCATCATCCAGTCGGCGATGGAGGCAGTCATCACCGTCGACGAGCAGCAGAATATTGTCATTTTCAATCCCATGGCCGAACGCATATTCCTTTGCTCGGCCATGGAGGCGATCGGCACGCCCCTGAATCGCTTCATTCCCGAGCGCTTCCGCAACATCCACGAGCGGCATATCGAAAATTTCGGCAAGACGGGTGTGTCCGAGCGGCAAATGGGGCCAGGTCGGCCTTTGTGGGGCTTGCGTGCCAATGGCGAAGAGTTTCCGGTCGAGGCCTCGATCTCGCAAAACCGCGATGGCCAGAGCAAGCTGTATACGGTACTGCTGCGCGACATCACCGACCGGCAGCAGGCCGAGCAGGCGCTGCAGGACTCGCGCAATGAGCTGGCCAGACTCTCGGCTCGCATCCAGAGCATTCGCGAGGAAGAGAAAATGCATATCGCGCGCGAACTGCACGACGATCTGGGGCAGCGTCTGACCGCCCTGAAGATGGACCTGTCGATGCTCGACGTGATGCTGCCGCCCGATGCCAAGACGCTGCGCGAGCGCACCGCGGCAATGCACGAGCTGATTGCCGCGACCGTCAGCGAAGTGCGGCGCATCGCCGCCGACCTGCGCCCGGTGATGCTCGACGACCTCGGCCTGACCCCCGCGCTGGAATGGCTGGCCAACGACTTCTCCAAGCGTTACGGCATTCAGACCGAACTGCGGGTGCATGACGACCCCGCCGATCTCGACGAAAACACCGCGACCGCGCTGTTTCGCATCGTGCAGGAGGCGCTGACCAACGTCGCGCGCCACGCCAAGGCCTCGCTGGTCACCATTACGGTGAGCTGCGATGCGCAGGCCTGGCGGGTCCGCGTGCAGGACAATGGGCGCGGCGCGGGCGCCGATCAGTTGAGCAAGCCGAAATCGTTCGGTTTGATCGGCATTCGCGAGCGCGCCAGAATGCTGGGCGGGGAAATGCACGTCTACAGCGCGCCCGGCGAGGGGTTCAGGCTCGACATCATCCTGCCCAAAGCGGCCATCGATGCCGCGCGAGCATCCAGCGAGGCGCCGCAATGACACGCATCCTGATTGCCGACGACCACGCGCTCATTCGCGAGGGCCTGAAGCAGATTCTGGGCATGGCCGATGGCCTGAGCGTCGGCGGCGAGGCGGCCAACGGCGCCGAAGTGATTACGCAGTTGCGTCGCGAGCGCTGGGACGTGCTGCTGCTCGACATGTCGATGCCGGGCCGCAGCGGCATCGAACTGATCAAGCAGATCAAGGAAGAATTTCCCAAAGTGCCGATTCTGGTGCTGACCATGCACGGCGAGCAGCAGTACGCGGTGCGCGTGCTCAAGGCCGGCGCGGCCGGTTACCTGACCAAGGAAAGCGCGCCGACCGAACTGGTCGCGGCGGTACGCAAGGTCGCCGCGGGCGGCGCGTACATGAGCCTGGCGATTGCCGAGAAAATCGCACTCGATTTTCGCAGCAGCAACAGCGACGAATTGCCGCACCGCCAGCTTTCCGACCGGGAATTCGCGGTGTTCCTGCAGTTGGCCGAAGGCCGCAGCATTTCGGAAATCGCCGATCAGCTGTGCGTGAGCGCCAAGACCGTCAGTACCTACAAGGCGCGCGTGTTCCAGAAGCTGCAACTGCAGAACCAGACGGAACTGGTGCAATACGCGATCCGGCACCATTTTCTCAACGACGACGGCGAACCCGCCAATTAGAACGTCGTGCCGCTCCCGCGCCCCGGGGAGTTCATCCGTAAGTCGTAGTCGCGAGCCTACAACTGTAGGTGCGAACCGATAGCGAATCGGGCAGCTTGCCAATGGATTTAGCCGGAGGCTTTGCCGATACTTGACGCATGATTATCTCGACCCAGCAGGAAGTCATCATGCCCATGCCCGCGTCTTCAGCTCCATTGCCCTGCCCCGCGAAAGCGACGTTGACGAGTCTGCCGGTGCGGCAGATCCATCACCTGCACCCCGGCTCCGAGACGGCCGCTGCGCTGCGCTGCACGTCGTGCCTGCTCAGTGCGTTTTGCCTGCCCGAAGGACTCACTCGCGAGGATATCGAAAAGCTCGATACGGTCGTGTCGGTGCGGCGCACCGTGCGACGCGGGCATGCGCTTTATCGGACCGACGATCCGTTCGAGAACATTTACGCCGTGCGCGCCGGATCGTTCAAGAGCCTGCTGTTCAATCCCGACGGACGCGAGCAGGTCATGAGTTTTCAGATCGCCGGCGAATTGCTCGGACTCGATGGGCTGAGCTCGCAAAAGCACGCGTGCGACGCCATCGCGCTGGAAGACAGCCAGGTCTGCGTGATCCCCTTTCATCGCCTGGAAGCGCTGTGTCACGACATACCGTCGATCCAGCATATGGTGCACCAGTTCCTGGGCGAGGAAATCGCGCGCGAGCGCCGGCTGTTGATGGTGCTGGGCAATATGCGCGCGGAGGAGCGGCTGGCGTCGTTCATTCTCGATCTGTCGGACCGGCTGACCGAGCGCGGCTATTCGTCCAGGGAATTTCACCTGCGCGTCACGCGCGAGGAAATCGGCAATTACCTGGGTTTGAAAATGGAAACCGTGAGCCGGATTTTCTCCCGTTTCCAGGATGCCGGTTTCATCGAACTGCAACAAAAGCTGATCCGCATCGTCGACATCGACGGCCTGCGCTCGGTGCTCGCCTGATCCGCACCGGCCTTGCCGTTGCGCGGCAGGGCCGGCCGAGCACTCGGGCGGCTCACTGAATCGTCAGCTGTTTGGTCTGGCCGTTGGTGCGCTTGGGCAGCACCAGTTCCAGCACGCCATCGCGATAGGACGCCTGCGCGCCGGCTTCGTCGACGGCCTGCGCCAGCGTGAAGCTGCGATAGGCGCTGCCGTAATAGCGTTCGCGGTGCACGTAATCGCCATCCTTCTTTTCTTCCGATTCCTTTTTCGTCTCGGCGCTTATCGTCACTTGATTGCCGTCGACCGAGACCTTGATATCGTCCTTTTCCACGCCCGGCAGATCGGCGCGCACGGTGTAATTTTTGTCGTCTTCCTTGACGTCGAGTTTGATCTGCATCGCCTTCGATGCTTCCAGCGCAACCGGTTTCCAGAAGAAATTACGCACGAAATTTTCGAAAGGTTCATCGAAACTCAGGGGATCGAAACGAGTGAGATTTGCCATGATGGCCTCCAGGCGGCATTGGTGAATGGACGCTGCTCAACTCGCCGCCGGAGCCGCCTCATGCGGCGCGGCGATTGGTTGATTGAGCAAGCACAATCAATCGTAGCCGCGCACCCGCGGAAATTTATGACGTACATCAAATGAACCCGTCGCCTCGACGCAGGAGCCCGGCGCCGAGGTGCATGATGAGAAGCGACGTTGGCTGCCGCGCCGAACATCAATTTGCCAAAGGAAATTCGATGGATATCCCTGCCCGCCTCTCGTCGGACGAACGCGCCGTGCAATCGGGCCCAACCCCACCATCGGCGCCGGACTTGCCGTTTCGCGCGCTCGATCATGCAAAGGAAGCGTTCATCGCCCGCCTGAGCGCGGGCTTGTCGCCAGCGGCCTTGCTGCTCGCCTTGTCCGACTGGGGCATCCACCTGGCCGCGGCACCCGGCAAGCAGCTCGAACTGGCCGCTTCGTTGGCCAGGGCGCTCGAACAGTTGGCGAGCTACGGTACCCGGCTCGCCTGCGACGAGAGCGTGCCGACGGCGTTGCAACCCACCCCGGGCGATAGCCGATTTCGA
This sequence comes from Burkholderiales bacterium, assembly GCA_018971155.1. GTDB lineage: Bacteria > Pseudomonadota > Gammaproteobacteria > Burkholderiales > Burkholderiaceae > Pandoraea. The sequence goes on along the minus strand of JAGXBI010000218.1, from coordinate 1,601 downwards.
TCGCCGGCATGGCAAAGCGAGCCCTATCGCTATTGGCAACAGGCGTTCTTGCTGACCGAGCAATGGTGGCGACAGGCCACGCGGGATGTCCCGGGCACCACGCGGCATCATGAGGACATGGTCTCGTTTGGCGCGCGGCAGTGGCTGGATCTGATCGCCCCGTCGAATTTTCCACTCACCAATCCGGACGTCGCCCGCCGCACCGCCTCGGCGTTCGGCGCCAATTTGCTCAAGGGCGCCGGCAATGCGTTTCAGGATATGCAGCGGCAGATGAGCGGCCTGCCGGCTGTGGGGCTCGATAAATTTGCGGTTGGCGTGAATCTGGCGGTAACGCCGGGCAAGGTGGTGTTTCGCAATCACCTGATCGAACTGATCCAATACAGCCCGAGCACTCGCACGGTGCGTGCCGAGCCGGTCCTGATCGTGCCGGCCTGGATCATGAAGTACTACATTCTGGACCTGTCGCCGCACAATTCGCTCATACGCTATCTGGTCGGGCAGGGACACACGGTGTTCTGCATTTCGTGGCGCAACGTCACGGCACAGGACCGGAATATCAGCCTGGAAGACTATCGGCGCGAGGGCGTGATGGCTGCACTCGACGCGGTCAGCGAAATCGTGCCGCGGCGCAAGATCCACGCCACCGGTTACTGCCTGGGCGGCACCTTGCTGTCGATCGCGGCGGCGGCGATGGCCACCGCCGGCGACGCGCGTCTGGCCACATTGTCCCTGTTCGCCGCGCAAACCGACTTCACCGAGCCGGGTGAGCTGCAGTTGTTCATCGACGACAGCGAGGTCTACTTTCTCGAGAGCATGATGTGGTCGCAGGGCTACCTGAGCGCGCGGCAGATGTCCGGGGCGTTCCAGTGGCTGCGCTCGAACGAATTGATCTGGTCGCGCATCGTGCACGATTATCTGCTGGGCGAGCGCACCCCGATGACCGACATGATGGCGTGGAACGCCGATTCGACGCGCATGCCCTACCGCATGCACTCGGAGTACCTGCGCCAGCTGTTTCTCGACAACGATCTGGCTTTCGGCCGGTATCGCGTCGATGGCCGCGCAGTGACGCTCGGCAACGTGCGCGTGCCGGCCTTCGTGGTCGGCACCGAGTACGATCACATCGCCCCGTGGCGCTCGGTCTACAAGATTCACACGCTGCTCGACGCGGACGTGACCTTCGTGCTGACCAATGGCGGCCACAACGCCGGGATCGTCAGCGAACCCGGCCATGCTCACCGGCATTTTCGCTACGGACATACGGCCGCCCACCAACTGCGCGTTGGCCCCGACGAGTGGGTCGCGACCCATGACCCGCAGGACGGTTCCTGGTGGCCGGCGTGGACTGATTGGCTCAAGGCGCATTCGGCGCTCAAGGCTGTGACGCCGCCTCCGCTCGGCGCCGGCAGCGCCAGCCGAGCGTTACCGGCCGCACCAGGCACTTATGTGTTCCAGAAATAGCGAACCCCTGGATGCCCAGTCCCCATGGAGAAAAATTTTGCCCGCCCTGCCTGACGACACCGTAGCCTCGAGCGCGCGCGGTCGCGTCACGGCAGTGCGCGGCGCGGTGCTCGATATTGCCTTCGACGAGACGGCGCTGC
>JAGXBI010000217.1 GCA_018971155.1 Burkholderiales bacterium | reverse complement strand
ATTACGTTCTGCCTTGAATGCGCTGTAAAATCAGCGATCATCGTCGCGCCGGCAGCCGAAGCCGGACACGGCCGAGGGCAACCCGGCATCCTATATAATCGAGACATTCGCCGCCGGTCCAGGTCCAAGAGAAAAAATCCCGAACCTAGGGATTTCCCCCATCAAAATCTTTTGGCACTGGACAAAATTCGCCAACTAGCGTTAAATTGCGGCCAATTTCTTCAATCTCCTCACGGAACATGCCTTATCGCATACTCGTCCTGCACGGCCCAAATCTGAATTTGCTGGGCACCCGGGAACCGGGAGTCTATGGTCACACGACGCTCGCCGATATCGAGCGGGCCTTGCAGATCCAGGCGCAGAGCGCTTCCGTGACTCTCGAGAGCTTTCAGAGCAATCACGAGGGCGCACTGGTCGATCGCATTCAGGCGGCCGGCGCCGATAAGGTCGATTACATCATCATCAATCCCGCCGCCTACACGCATACCAGCGTCGCCTTGCGCGATGCGCTGGCAGCGGTGGGCATCCCGTTCGTGGAAGTGCATTTATCGAACGTGCATCGCCGCGAAAGCTTCCGGCATCATTCTTATTTTTCCGACTTGGCCGAGGGTGTGATTTGCGGACTCGGCTGGCATGGCTACGGCTATGCCCTCGATTTCGCACTACGCCGCTTGTCCGGCAACTGAAGATCTTATTTATTGCCGGACTTCGCGCCGGCCGACCACGAATCAAGGAGCTTCCTTCATGGATTTGCGCAAACTCAAGACATTGATCGACCTCGTCGCAGAATCGGGCATCTCCGAACTCGAAGTCACCGAAGGTGAAGGCAAGGTTCGCATCGTCAAGGCGCCGCCGCAAATCATGGCGGCACCGATGCAAATGCCGATGCAGCAGCCGATGATGGCCCAAGCCGCGGCAGCGCCGGCTGCCGCCGCGGCGACAGAGGGCGGCGCGGCGCCCGCCGCCGCGGCGCCGCAAGGCCATGTGGTCACGTCACCGATGGTCGGCACCTTCTATCGCGCGCCGTCGCCCGGCGCGGACCCCTTCGTGCAAGTCGGGGATACCGTCAAGGAAGGCCAGACCCTGTGCATCATCGAGGCCATGAAGCTGCTCAACGAAATCGAGGCCGACAAAGCCGGCGTCGTCAAGGAAATTCTCGGCGAGAACGGCCAGGCCGTCGAATACGGCCAGCCGTTGTTCGTGATCGGTTGAGCGCAGCCGGCTGCGCCCGGCCGGCGGCTCGGGCGCCAGTGCCCCGTCGGTCTCATCCCATCCTCCCTGCCAGGATCCCGGACAATGTTTGAAAAAATCCTTATAGCCAACCGCGGCGAAATCGCCCTGAGAGTCCAGCGCGCATGCCGCGAGCTCGGCATCAAAACCGTCGTCATATATTCGGAAGCCGACAAGGAAGCCAAATACGTGCGCCTGGCCGACGAAGCAGTGTGCATCGGCCCGGCCCCATCTGCGCAAAGTTACCTGAACATGCCGTCGATTATCAGCGCGGCCGAGGTCACCGACGCCCAGGCCATTCACCCTGGTTATGGCTTTCTGTCGGAGAACGCCGACTTCGCCGATCGCGTCGAGCAGTCCGGCTTCACCTTCATCGGCCCACGCCCCGACACCATCCGCCTGATGGGCGACAAGGTCTCGGCCAAGCAGACCATGATCAAAGCGGGCGTGCCGTGCGTGCCAGGCTCCGAGGGCGCATTGCCCGACGACCCCAAGGAAATCGTGCGCATAGCCCGCCAGGTCGGCTATCCTGTGATCATCAAGGCCGCCGGCGGCGGCGGCGGGCGCGGCATGCGTGTGGTGCACACCGAGGCGGCGTTGGTCAACGCGGTCAACATGACCCGCGAGGAAGCCGGTCGCGCCTTCGGCAATCCGGAAGTCTATATGGAGAAATTCCTCGAGAATCCTCGCCATATCGAGATCCAGGTGTTGGCCGACAAATACAAGAACGCCGTCTGGCTCGGCGAGCGGGATTGCTCGATGCAGCGCCGCCACCAGAAGGTGATCGAGGAGGCCACCGCACCCCACATTCCGCGCCGTCTGATCGAGCGCATCGGCGACCGCTGCGCGGACGCCTGCAAAAAGATGGGCTATCTGGGCGCCGGCACGTTCGAGTTCCTGTACGAGAACAATGAGTTCTACTTCATCGAGATGAACACGCGGGTTCAGGTCGAACACCCCGTGACCGAGATGATCACCGGCGTGGATATCGTTCAGGAACAGATCCGCATCGCGGCTGGCGAGAAAATCGGCTTCCGCCAACGCGACATCGAATTCCGCGGCCATGCGATCGAATGCCGGATAAACGCCGAGGATCCATTCAAGTTTACGCCGTCACCGGGGCGCATTACCGCCTGGCACATGCCGGGCGGCCCTGGAATTCGAATCGATTCCCACGTCTACAACGGCTATTTCGTGCCGCCCAACTACGACTCGATGATCGGCAAGATCATCGCGTATGGCGCCACCCGCGAGCAGGCGATCAACCGGATGCGCGTGGCTCTGTCGGAGATCGTCGTCGAGGGCATCCAGACCAACATCCCCCTGCACCGTGAATTGATGCTCGATGCCAAGTTCGTCGAAGGCGGCACCAGCATTCACTACCTCGAGCACAAGCTGGCGCAGAAATCCGCGGTCGACGGCAATTGAGTCCGGTCATGTATCGCGAACTGGTGGTGGAGCTCGCGCGCGCGCAGGCCGAGGCATTGTCCGATGCGCTGCTCGAGCTGGGCGCGTTGTCCGTCTCGGTCGAGGACGCCGACGCCAATACGCCGGACGAGCAGCCGCTGTTCGGCGAGCCCGGGCTCGAGCCGACAGACACGGCCTGGCAACATTCCCGTGTCATCGTGCTGCTCGACGAGGATCTCGATCCCGCCGTGCTGCTGAGCGCCGCGGCCAACGCCATCGGATTGCCTCACGTGCCGCCGCACACCATGCGGGAAGTCGCGGAACAGGATTGGGTGCGCCTGACGCAATCACAATTCGAGCCGATGCAGATCGGACAACGCATCTGGGTCGTGCCATCCTGGCACGAGGCGCCGCAGGCGCCCGACGCGCTGGTGCTCGAGCTTGACCCCGGACTGGCTTTCGGAACCGGTAGCCACCCTACCACGCGACTGTGCATGGAGTGGCTGGAACAGCATATCGATCCGGCGGCCAAACCGACTGTGCTCGACTATGGTTGCGGCTCGGGCATCCTCGCCATTCTTGCCAGGAAGTGCGGCGCGGCACACGTGACGGGGATCGATATCGATCCGCAAGCCATTGAGGCGGCGCGCTACAACAGCGAGCGCAATCGGGCGCAGGTCGACTACGCACTGCCCGACGCTTGTCCGCCCGGGCAATTCGACATCGTGGTCGCGAACATTCTCTCCAATCCGCTCAAGCTGCTGGCCTCGATGCTTTGTGCGCGCGTCGCGCCCGGCGGACGGCTGGCGATCTCGGGCGTGCTGGAGCGGCAAGCCAATGAGGTCATTCGCGCCTACGCGCCGTGGTTGGCATTGAGCGTTTGGCAAAGCCGGGACGGCTGGGTCTGCCTGCACGGACAAGCCGGGTAGAATAGGCATTCACCGTGCCGCCCACACCTGCCCCCATGGTTCTCGCCACCCGCTGTCCCAACTGCCACACCGTTTTTCGCGTCGTCGCCGACCAGCTCAAGCTACGCAACGGCCTGGTTCGTTGCGGTACCTGCCAGCACGTATTCGACGGCCGCAGCGAATTGTGCGCGCCGCCCGAAGAATTGACCGACGCGCCGACACCGCCCATGGCCGCTGCCACGGCAACACCCAGCCCCGAGAAGCCGCGCGCGTCGATCTATGACGCCATCGTCGCGGACGATGAGCCGCGATTCACCTCCCGCCCGGGTACGCCACCGAACCTCGATGCGGCGGCGCTGCTGCGTCAGGAGGATAAAACACGTGGCGGAGGTTTCACGTCCGCGCCTTGGTCGGCGCGCGCCGGCGACCCCGCGGATGCGCCGCCCTGGCTGCGCAACAGCGCCCGGCCGCGCAAGGCAGTGTTCTGGACGCTCGCCATTGCGGCACTGACGCTGGGCGCACTGCTGCAGTTGATCTGGTGGCAACGTGATGCATTGGCCGCGCAATGGCCACCGTTGCGGGCCCCGCTGACGCAGCTATGCCAAATCGCGGGCTGCCGGATTGCGCCCGTGCGCCAGTTGAGCGGGCTCAGCATCGAGTCGACCAATCTTGCCACCGAGGGCGACGACAGCGATGCGCAAGGCCAGCACCTGCTGGTGCTGACGCTCTTTCTGCGCAACACGTCGGACCATGCAATCGCCTACCCGGCACTCGAGCTGACCTTGACCGATGCCAGCGGCACACCCGTCGTGCGCCGCGACATTCAGGTCACCGACTACCTGTCCGACAGCGACATCGCCGCCGGACTGGCGGCGCGCAGTGAACACCCGATTCGATTACGATTGTCGGCACAGTCGACGGCAGCTGCAAACTACCATGTCGTCGCGTTCTACCCCTGATCCCCGATCGCATCCCAGCGCTCACTTTTTGACGGAGAAACACCATGGCTCAAGTCACTCTCGGCGGCACCCCCATTGAAGTCGCCGGACAGCTCCCGCAGAAGAATCAAAACGCGCCCGCCTTCTCCCTGGTCGGCAAGGATTTGAAAGACGTCAAACTGGCCGATTTCGCGGGCAAGCGCAAGGTGCTCAATATTGTGCCCAGCCTCGACACCCCGACGTGCGCGACTTCGACGCGCAAATTCAATGAAGCAGCCGGCAAGCTGGCCAACACTGTCGTACTCGTCATCTCCAGTGACCTGCCCTTCGCCCAGAGCCGCTTCTGCGCGACCGAAGGCCTGACCAACGTGATCTCGTTGTCGACCCTGCGCGGCCGTGAATTCCTGAAGGACTACGGCGTCGAAATCACCACCGGGCCGTTGGCCGGACTTACCGCGCGGGCCGTGGTCGTACTCGACGAGCACGACAGGGTGCTGCATTCGGAGTTGGTGCCTGAAATCAAGAACGAGCCGAATTACGACGCCGCGCTCGCCTCGCTCTCCTAGTAAGAAAGGAACGTGCCTGTGGCTACGCTTATCTGCGGTTCGCTCGCCTACGACAACATCATGACGTTCGAGGGGCGTTTTGGCGACCACATCCTGCCCGACCAGGTGCACAACCTCAATGTGAGCTTCCTGGTGCCGACGCTGCGCCGTGAGTTCGGCGGCTGCGCCGGCAACATCGCCTACAATCTGCGCCTGCTGGGCGGCAGCCCGATCGTGATGGCCACCGCTGGCGAGGATGTGGGGCCTTACCTGACGCATCTGAGATCTCTCGACCTGCCAACCGAGCATGTGCGCATCGTGCCCGACACCATGACGGCCCACGCGATGATCACCACCGATCTGGAGAACAACCAGATCACGGCGTTCCACCCCGGTGCCATGATGCACTCCCACCTGAATCGGGTCCAGGACGCCAAGGGCATCGGCCTTGGCATTGTCGCGCCCGACGGACGGGAAGGCATGCAAGGCCATGTCGAGCAGTTCGCCGAAGCGGGCATTCCCTTCGTGTTCGATCCGGGCCAGGGTCTTCCCCTGTTCGATCGCGCCGAACTGCGCCACATGATTGAACTTGCCACCTATGTCGCAGTCAACGACTACGAGGCCAAGCTGTTGAGCTTGCGTACGGAGTGGTCTGCCGAGGACATCGCCGATCGGGTCCAGGCGTTTGTCGTAACGCGGGGGGCACAGGGCGCCGTCATTTACAGTCAAAAGAAGCAATATGCGATCCCCGTGGTCAAGGCCGAACGCGTAGTCGACCCGACCGGGTGTGGTGACGCGTTCCGCGGCGGTCTTCTGTATGGCATCGAAAATGGCCTGGACTGGGAAACATCCGGTCGCCTTGGAAGCTTGTTGGGCTCGCTCAAAATCGCGCATCAAGGTCCGCAAAACCACGTCATCACACACGAAGAAATCCGGGAGCGCTTCAAAGACGCTTTCGGCTATGTTTGGCATTGAAAGAGTCGGGAGAAATGAATGAGTAAGCTCACCACGCCGCTGATCGGGCTCAGTTTGGCGGCCATCCTGGTACTGCCAGGATGCGCGGCCATCGGCAACAGCGATTCGGCCAGCGTCTACCAAAGCAGTCAGGCGCAACGCGAACAAATCGTGCGCATGGGCACGGTGGAATCGGTGCGCCCGGTAACCATCGACGCCAGTAACGGACAGCCCGGGGTGCTGGGTACAGTCGGGGGCGGCGCACTCGGCGCGATCGGCGGCAGTGCACTCGGCGGCGGCCGGGGCTCGATCGTCCCCGGCATCCTCGGCGGCATCGCCGGCGCGGTCGCCGGCCAAGCGATCGAGAACCGCGCCAGCCAGCGGCCGGGGCTGGAGATCACGGTGCGGCTCGACAATGGCGAGTTACGCGCGGTG
>JAGXBI010000216.1 GCA_018971155.1 Burkholderiales bacterium | reverse complement strand
ATCGATCATCTTGAACTGCATCTTTACCCCGGGCGTCAACCAGGCTGGTGCCTGACCTGCAAACTACCGTTGCATGATCCGCATGGCAAGGTATTGGGCGTGGCCGGCATTTCGCGCGACCTGCAGGCGCCCGAGGGTAGCCATCCGGCCTACCACCGGCTTGCCACGGTCGCCAAATATATTCAGGATAACTACGCCCAGCCGCTGCACCTGGCGCATCTGGCCAGGCTGGCCAATATGTCGGTGGCCCAGATCGAGCGGTATTTTCACAAGATCTTTCACCTGACGCCGCGCCAGGTGCTGCTCAAGACGCGTCTGGACGCAGCCTCGGCGCTGCTGGCGGGCCAGACCAGCATCACCGATATCGCCACCCTGTGCGGCTATAACGACCACAGCGCGTTCACGCGCCAATTCAAGGCGACCGTGGGCCTGACCCCCAGCCAGTACCGGGCGCTGCTGCACCCGCCGGCAGCCTGAGCCGCGCCGTGCGACCCGCTGTGTTCGCGGGCGATGCCAAGGCTCAACCCTCGGCCCAGGCCACTGTCGCGGCCACCGCGCGCCGCCAGCCCCGCACTACCCGGTCGACGTCGGCTTGCGCCATGCGCCGCGTGAAACGCCGGTCCAGCTGCCACTGGCCGGCGAGCGCGTCGACGTCGGGCCAGTAACCGACCGCCAGCCCCGCCAGATAAGCTGCGCCCAGCGCGGTAGTTTCGGTGATATTCGGCCGCACCACCGCCACGCCCAGCAGATCGGCCTGGAACTGCATCAACAGGTCGCTTGCGGTGGCGCCGCCGTCGACCCGCAGTTCCTGCACGTCCAGACCGGCGTCGGCTTCCATGGCGCGCAGCACGTCCATGGTCTGGTAGGCGATCGCGTCGAGCGCGGCGCGCGCCAGGTGGGCCGCGGTAGTCCCGCGCGTGGCGCCGAACATGGTGCCGCGCGCGTGCGGATTCCAGTGCGGCGCGCCCAGGCCGGCGAAGGCCGGCACCAGGTACAGTCCGTCGCTGTCGGGCACGCTTTTGGCCAGCGGCTCGATATCGGCCGAGCGGCGAATGATGCCCAGGCCATCGCGCAGCCACTGCACCACCGCGCCACCAATGAAAATGCTGCCCTCGAGCGCGTAGTTCACCTCGCCGCCGATCTGCCAGGCCACGGTGGTGAGCAAATGATGGCGCGACACCTTTGGCCTGGTGCCCGTATTCATCACCATGAAGCAGCCGGTGCCGTAGGTGTTTTTCACCATCCCGGGGCGCAGGCACATCTGGCCGAACAATGCCGCCTGCTGGTCGCCGGCCACGCCGGCCAAGGCAATCTCGCTGGAGAACACCGACCCTTCGGTACGCCCATAGATTTCGCTGGACGAGCGCACCTCGGGCAACAGGCTGCGCGGTATGTCGAATATCTCGAGCAGTTCGTCGTCCCAGGCCAGCGTATGAATATTGAAAAGCATCGTGCGCGAGGCGTTGGAGACATCGGTCACGTGCAGGCGGCCTCGCGTGAAATTCCAGATCAGCCAGGTATCCACCGTGCCGAAGGCCAACCGCCCCTGTTCGGCCAGCCGGCGCGCACCGGCAACGTGATCGAGAATCCAGCGAATCTTGGTGGCGGAGAAGTAAGCGTCGATCAGCAGCCCGGTCTTGGCGCGGATCGTGTCCTCCAATCCCTGCCGCTTCAGGTCGGCGCAAAAATCCGCCGTGCGCCGGTCTTGCCAGACGATCGCGTTGCACACCGGCGCGCCGCTGGCGCGATCCCATACGATCGTCGTCTCGCGCTGGTTGGTGATGCCGATCGCCGCCACCGCGCGCCCGTCGATGCCTGCCTTGGCGACCGCCTCGGCGGCCACCCCTGCCTGGGTCGACCAGATCTCGCGCGGGTCATGTTCGACCCAGCCCGGCTGCGGATAGATCTGCTGGAATTCCTTTTGTGCCGACGCCGCGATATGGCCGTGCCGGTCGAACACGATCGCACGCGAGCTGGTCGTGCCCTGATCGAGCGCCAGAATGTATTGTTCAGCCATGGTTACCGATCTCCGCCAGGGGCGGCCGGGCGTCACAGGCAGTGCTGGAGCGCGCCGAGCAGCGCCTGCGGCGCGCCATCCGCCTGATAGAACTTCACGGTGCTGCCGCGTTTGCGCGGCTGCCACGTCACGTCGGCCACCGCCACCTCGCCTTCGCCAGCATGCGAGGCCTGCACCGAGCGGCCGTGGTCGATCTGCACCACATCGACCCGAATGCCGGGCTGCCTGCGCCAGGCGTACGAGATGCACGATGCCACCCGCCACTCGACGCGGCGCGCATGTGCGTCGATCTGCGGCGCGTTGGCGCGCAAATCGGCGGAACTGGCCTGATAGGCCGGTATCACCACCGTTTCGATTTTGTCGTGCTTTGCCGGCGCGACCGGATCGGCGCTCGGCAATTGCGCCGCGCATCCGGCCAGCACCCCCGCTGCCAACAGCAGACCCACGCCCCCCGATAGCCGCTTGCTCATCGCCCTGCTCCGTGTTCTCGATCGCCCCCGTGGGATGCCGGCGGGTTCGTGCACGAACCCGCCGGCAACTCGCACTTAGCCGGTCATCTTACCCGCGAATTTCAGGATCTGCCAATCATGGCGGAAGCCGTCCGGATGGTGCGACGCATCATGAAAGGCGCAGGCAAATCGCGTATATTGCGGGGCTGGCCGCCTGCGCCTGCCGGCGGCTTTGCCGTTTCTCGGCGCCATTTCCCAGAGTCATTGCCCAGCTTTTTGCATCCGATATGTCGACACCCTCGCGCGCGCCCGTCATCGTCATCGCTCCCGATTCGTTCAAGGGCTCGCTCAGCGCCGCCGACGTCGCGGCCGCCATCGCCACCGGCGTTGCCCGGGTCCATCCGGGCGCCGAGGTGCGCCAGCGTCCGATGGCCGACGGCGGCGAAGGCACGCTCGACGCCCTGCTGGCCGGCGGCGGCCAGCGCGTCGAGCAGACAGTGCGAGGCGCCGGCGGCGCGGCGCTGAAATCGTCCTTCGGTTTGTTGCCCGACGGCAGCGGCGTGCTGGAGAGCGCGCTGGTGGTCAGCATCACCGACCCGGAGGGCATGGCCGAGCCGGTCGCCCGGCGCTCGACCGTCGGGCTCGGCGAGCAGTTGCGCGCCGCGCTCGAGCATGGAGCGCGGCGCATTCTGATCGGGCTGGGCGGCAGCAGCACCAACGATGGCGGTGCCGGCTTGCTGGTGGGCCTGGGCGCGCGCCTGCTCGACCAGGCCGGCCAGCCGGTCGCCCCAGTGCCGGCCGAACTCGGCAAGGTGGCGTCGATAGACTTGAGCGGGCTCGACGCCCGCCTGCGCGATTGCGAACTGGTGGCGATGTCGGACGTCAACAACCCGCTGTGCGGGCCGCGCGGCGCCAGTGCGGTGTTTGGTCCGCAAAAAGGCGTCAGCGCGGCGCAGGTCGAAACATTCGACCAGGCCATCGCGCGATTCGCCGGGCTCGCCGAGTCGGCCTTCGGTGCGCCGGCCCGAGGCGCCGCCGATCGCCCTGGTGCCGGCGCTGCGGGCGGACTGGGCTTCGCGCTGCAGTTGCTGGGCGCGACATTTCGCTCCGGTGCCGAAGTCGTGGCCGAAAGCATCGGCCTGGCCGATGCGTTGCTTGGCGCCGACTGGCTCATCACCGGGGAAGGCCGCAGCGACGTGCAAACCCTGTCGGGCAAGACCCCGATGGTCGCCGCCCAGTTCGCGCAGCGCGCCGGCGTGCCGGCCACGCTGCTCTCGGGTGCGGTCGACCGCAACGCGCTGGCGAGCCTCAACGACGTATTCAGCGGGTGCTTTTCGCTGACTTTCGGCCCGACCACACTCGACGAGGCGATCGCCAACGCCGCCGGCCTGCTGGCCGACAGCGCCGAACAATTGACCCGCCTGCACTCGCTGCCCACCCTGGGCTAGAGCCGCGCCTCCACTTCGTCGAGGACCTCGACGAGGGTTTCGTCGAGCACGTCGATCAGCTGCTCGACCTGTGGCGAAGCCGCCGGCGTGCGCGGCTTGATCAGCAGCGAATGGAATTTCATGTCGGGCTCGAACCGGCGAAACACAATGCCGTCGACATTCAGGAAATCGTAGGCCGCCACCGGGTGCACGAAGCCCACGCCGACCCGCTCGCGCACCAGCGTGCAGACGTTGACCGAATAACGCACGATCGCGGCGATCTGGGGCCCGAGATTGCCCTCGGTGAAGATCTTGTCCATGCCCCAGCGCACCATGTCGGCCGGCTCGTACGAAATGATCGGATAACCCGCCAGATCGGCCAGCGTGACCACCGACTTCTTCGCCAGCGGGTGATCGCCCGGCATTGCGCACAGCGTGCTGTCGCTGGAGAAGGCCACGGCATCGGTCTCGGTCAGATCGACGACGTCGGTAACCACGCCGAGCATCAGCGAGCGCATCACCACCTGGTCGCGAATCAACGCCGAGGAGCCGGTGGTCAGGCCGATCTGCACCGCTGGCTGGATCTTCCGGAAGTGCGCGATGGCGCGCGCGAAGTAACCGAGACTGAATGACACCACGCTGCCCACGCGCATCACCGCGGTGGTCGGATCCTGCAGGCGCAGGGCAAATTCCCGCAGGTTATCGAGTCCGGCGTAGCGGCGTTCGACCTCCTCGAAAAACGCGAACGCCTCGGCGGTCGGCTCCAGGCGCCCGCGCTCCCGATTGAACAGCGTCAGCTTGGTCGATTTCTCGAGTTCCGCGATAAGCCGGCTGATGCCGGGTTGCGATGTGCCGACCAGCTGGGCCGCCTTGGTGGCCGTGCGGGTCAGCATCACCGCGCGAAATGCGTCGATGTGGCGAAAGTCCATGCAATCCCTCAAGTACCTTCATGTCCGGCAGCCGTCTCAGGCCTGCTCCAAAGCATTGAAGTGTATCTTGCCGCCCTTCATGATCAGCGGAATATGCTCGCCCTGCCCCAGCAGGCACCCGATCGAGCGCAGCGGGTTGCCGTCGACCACCAGCGCATCGGCATAGGCCCCGGGTACCAGGCGGCCGAGCCTGTCCTGCATGCCCAGCACCTCGGCGCCGACCACGGTGGCGCTGGCAATCGCCTCGGCTGGCGAAAGAATCTCGGCGCGAATGCGCAGCTCGTCGCTCTGATGGCGATGCGATTCGCCGAGCAAATCGGTGCCCAACCCCATTTTGACGCCGGCGCGCTTGAACATCTCGAGCGAGCGCTTGCCGGCCTCGTGCACGGCGGCGATCTTGACCACGCTCTCCGGGGGCAGCCCATATTGCGCGCCCTCGCTGGCCAGCGCGTCGTAGGTAATCAGCGTCGGCACGACATAAGCGCCGTGCTCGGCCATCACGCGCGCGGTCGCCTCGTCGGCCAGATTGCCGTGCTCAATGGTGCGAACGCCGCACCGCACCGCACGCTGGATCGCCTCGGAGGTATAGGCATGCGCCATCACATACGTCTGCCGGCCATGGGCTTCGGCAACCGCTGCCCGGATCTCGTCCTCCGAATAACCCAGCGCGCCGACCGGGTCGGTCGGCGAGGCGACCCCACCGGAGGCCATGATCTTGATCTGGTCGGCGCCCATCTGCAGTTCTTCCCGGACCGCTCGCCGCACCGCGTCGACCCCGTCGGCCACGCGCCCAATCGCACCGACCCGCACGCACTGGCACGGCGCGTCGTGCAGAAAGTCGCTGCGCATGCGGCCATCGCCGTGGCCGCCGGTCTGGCTGAGCGCCCGGCCGGAGACGAACACCCGCGGGCCTTCGGCCAGCCCCTCTTCGAGCGCCTGCTTGAGCGGCGCCCCGGCGCCGCCCGCATCGCGCACCGTGGTAAAGCCGCGGCGCAGCATCGCACGCATGATCGGCACGGCCCGCAGGGTCACCAGCACATTCGGCACGTGAGCCTGCGAGGAGAGGTTGAGCTGCGTCGCGCACAGATGCACGTGCAGGTCGATCAGGCCGGGCATCAGGGTCTTGCCCTTCAGGTCGATGGTCGTGCCGCGATGCTTGAGCGGCCGGTCGGAGACCTCGCACACGATGCCGTCCTCGATCAGGACATGGCGTCCTTCGAGCAATTCGGGTTCGAGCGGATCGAGCAATGCGGCATTGGCAAACAGAACGGCTGTCATAAGTCTCCTTGATCGTTGTAGGGGTCCGCGCGGCGGCTCAGTCGAGCGTCGCGTGGGCCAGCGTTTTCGGGGTTTGGGTCAGGACTTCCGGGGTGCTGCCGACCACCACGGAATCGTCGAGCCGGAATCCGCCCAGCCCGAACACATAAAGGCCAGGCTCGGCCGAGTAAACTTCGTTGGCCAACAGCGGCCGGTGATTGAATGCCATGTCCTCCGGATACTCATGGCCGATGATGCCCATGCCGTGCCCGGTGCGATGCCGGATCAAATGCCCGCAGCCCGCGCTCTCGATGACCTGCTGGGCCGCGGCGTCGATGCCCGATACCG
>JAGXBI010000215.1 GCA_018971155.1 Burkholderiales bacterium | reverse complement strand
GGGTGTTGCTGCTCGACGAGCCGTTGACCGCGCTCGACGCCAAGCTGCGCGATTTGCTGCGCGCCGAGATGAATACCTTGCTGCGCGGACTCGGCATTACCACGGTCTACGTCACTCACGACCAGGCCGAAGCGATGGCGCTGGGCGACCGCATCGTCGTGATGAGCGCCGGGCGCATCGAGCAAATCGGCACCCCGCGCGAAATTTATTACCGCCCCGCCAATCCGACCGTGGCGCAGTTCATCGGCACCATGAACCGTGTCAATGGCGAGTGGCGCGATGGACACTTCATCTGCGCTGGCGGGCGCATGCCGCTGCCGCAGGGCAATCCGGCCTGGCGGGAGATTTATTTCCGCCCGGAGGATGCGGTGATCGGCGCGAGCGAGGGCGCGCTGCTGACCGGCCGGGTGGAGAGCGCGGTATTCCTTGGCGAGCGCACACGCCTGACGTTGTCGGGCCTTGGCGATACGCCGGTATTGGCCGACGCGCCCGGGCGCGCTGAGCTTGCGCCTGGTGCGCGCGTCGGTGTTACATTGGCGTCAACGGTGGTAATGCCGTTGTCATGAAGCAGGAGCAGCAGGAGCGGCGATGATTCTCTGCCAAATTTCCGATATGCACATCAAGCGGCCCGGCGAGCGGGCCTATCAGCGCGTCGATACCGCGGCCTATCTGCGGCGCGCCGTAACGCATCTGAACCAGCTGTGGCCGCGCCCCGATGCCGTGGTCATGACCGGTGACCTGGTCGATAGCGGCGATCCGCTCGAATATGCCCATTTGCATGCATTGCTGGGCGACCTGCAAATTCCCTATTACTTGAGCGCCGGCAATCACGATAGCCGCGCTGCGCTGCGCGCCGCATTCCCTGAACACTCGTACCTCAGGCAGCACGCGGAGTTCGTGCAGTATGTGGTCGACGTCGGCCCGTTGCGCCTGATCGCGCTCGACACGCAGGATTATCCCAATCCGGGCGGCCGCTTGTGCGAGCGCCGCCTGGACTGGCTGTCCGACCAACTGGCGATGGCCGAAGGCCGCCCGGTGGTGATTACCATGCACCACCCGCCATTCCCCACCGGCATCGGTCACATGGACGAGATCGGCATGATTTCACCCGATCTCGATCGCCTGCGGGAAATCGTGCAACGGCATTCGAACGTCGAACGAATTCTGTGCGGGCACCTGCACCGCCCGATCCACGCGCGCTTTGCCGGCACGATTGCCTCCACGTGCCCGTCGCCCGCGCATCAGGTGGCACTCGATCTGCGCCCGGACGCACCCTCGGCCTTCATGATGGAGCCGCCCAGTTACCAGCTGCATTGGTGGCAGGCGGATACCGGACTGGTCACCCATGCCGGGTTTTGCGACGCCTACGAGGGACCATACCCGTTCCACGACGCCGACGGGAAACTGATCCCGTAACGGACTGCGCGGCCAGACGCGCCCGCTGTGGCGCCCGAGCACGGCGCCGGCTTGACGAAAGTCAAGCCGGCGGGATATCGGCCAAAAGAAAATCAGTCTCCTCCGAGGTAAAATAGCGGGATTCCGTGCCGGGAGCGCTCGAAAACGCTGGCGGCGCCCCTAAATTTGATTGAATTCCATGAGCCAACTGAATCAGCAAACCGTGCTCGAAGTCCACCACTGGACCGACACGCTTTTTAGCTTCAAGACCACGCGCGACGACTCCTTTCGCTTTACCAACGGCCAGTTCACCATGATCGGCCTCGAAGTCGAGGGCAAGCCGCTGCTGCGCGCCTATAGCATGGCAAGCGCCAATTACGAGGAAACGCTGGAGTTTCTCAGTATCAAGGTGCAGAACGGGCCGCTGACTTCGCGTTTGCAGCACCTGAAGGTGGGCGATCAAGTCTACGTCGGACGCAAGCCGACCGGCACGCTGATCGTCGACAATCTGCTGCCGGGCAAGAACCTTTATTTGCTGAGCACCGGCACCGGCCTGGCGCCGTTCATGAGCATCATCAAGGACCCGGAAGTCTATGAGCGCTACGAGCACGTGGTGCTCACGCACACCTGCCGTTACGTCGACGAGCTGGCCTATCGGGAAATGATCGCAGAAGAACTGCCGAGCCACGAATACCTGGGCGAGCTGGTGCGCGAAAAACTGATCTACTACCCGACCGTCACGCGCGAGACATTCGAAAACCAGGGCCGCATCACCGAGCTGATCCGCAGCGGCAAGCTGTTCGAGGACGTCGGGTTGCCGCCGTTCGATATCGAACGCGACCGCATGATGCTGTGCGGCAGTCCGGAAATGCTCAAGGACACCCGCCACCTGCTCGAGAGCATGGGCTTCGTCGAAGGTCACAACGCATCGCCCGGACACTACGTGGTCGAAAAGGCATTCGTCGGCTGAACGCCGGCCTGGCGCGATCGTCGAGCAACCCCGCCTCAACGCAATCGAGGCCGTTACATCAGCGTGCTGGCGGCGGCCTCGCGTAACGCGCGCACGGCCGGTTCGACCTTGTCGGCCCGGTCCTGTGGCCAAATCACGTAGCAGTTGTAGCGCGTCGGAATCGTCACCTGCGTGAGCTGTACCAGGCGGCCTTCGGCCAGCGCGTCGGCGGCCAGCAGGCGCCGCACCAGGCATACGCCGAGGCCCTGCGCGGCGGCCGCCATCAGATTCGCCGCATCGTCGAATACCGCCTGCGCGGGCGGCTCCACCGGCAGCAACCCGGCCGCCTCCAGCCACAGCACCCATGAGCGCTTGGTGTAATTGAGCAACGGCAGCGCCATCAATTTCTCGGGCGTCAGATCCGGCGTTACGCGGTGCGCCCGCAGCAGCGCTGGAGCGCCGACGGCCAGCACCTCGTCGTCGCACAGCTGCACGCTGGGGAAGTCGCCCCATTCGCCATAACCGTAGCGAAGCGCCAAATCGAAACGCAGGGTATCCAGGCCAAGCGCGCGCGAAGCCGAGCTGATCACGATCTGATGATCGGGTAGCGCGCGGCCGAGCACGCAGAGGCGCGGAATCAACCAACTCTGCGACAACTCCGGATCGACGTCGAGCAGCAACTGGCGCGGCACGCGCGGTTGCTTGATCGCGGCCAGCGAGCGGTCGATTTGCGCAAAGCCCTCGGCCAGCCCGCTGGCGAACAGCTGGCCGGCATCGGTCAACTGAACGCGCCCGCCGTGTCGTGCGAACAGGGCCTGTCCGACATGATCCTCGAGCGTGCGAATCTGCTGGCTGATCGCGCCGTGCGTCAAATCCAGGCGTTTGGCCGCTGCCGTGAAACTGCCGGTGCCGGCGGCCTGGAGAAAGGCCTGCATGGCCTGGAGCGAAGGGTAGCGTTTGTGCATGGGTGTTAGCCTGGCTAACTGGCTGTCTCAGAAATTCTGCCTGGCCGCCGTCGCGGTTCGTTCACATAATGGCGCAAACCGATACGTAGTACAACGAGCGTGCGGCGCGATGCACCAGCAGGTGCGCGGCGACCGACGCGCCAGGAGACAGCATGTTCAAATTCCAGGTCAACGGCCAAATGCGCATCGTCGGCGACGTCTCGCCGGATACACCTTTGCTTTGGGTGTTGCGCGATCATCTGAAATTCAAGGGCGTCAAGTTTGGTTGCGGCGGCGGCTTCTGCGGCGCCTGTACCGTGCATTTCGATGGCCAGCCGGCGCGAGCCTGCCAGTTGCCGCTGGCGGCCGTCGCGGGGCATCGCATCACGACCATCGAAGGGCTGTCGCCCGACGGCAGCCATCCGCTGCAGCGGGCCTGGGTCGAATTGGACGTGCCGCAATGCGGCTATTGCCAATCGGGGCAATTGATGTCGGCCGCGGCATTGCTCGCGCAAAATCCGCATCCCACGGATGCCGACATCGACGCGGCGATGAGCGGCAACATCTGCCGTTGCGGCACCTACGGCCGCATTCGTCGCGCAATTCATCACGCCGCGCAAATATCGGCCGACGCCACGGCGAAGCAGGGAGACTGATATGCGATACGACGATACCGACAACCCGCAAAGCCCAAGCGCTGCCCGACGAGCGTTTCTCAAATCCGGCGCGGCGCTGGGTGCCGGGCTGGCGGTCGGATTCCGCTGGTGCGACGCCGTGGCCGCCAGCGGCGCGGGCGAACCTGCACAGGCGGACCCCTCGGCCTTCGAGCCGAATGCCTGGGTGCGTGTTTTTCCCGACGACACCATCAAGCTGGTGGTGGCCAAGCACGACTCCGGTACCGGCACGCATACGGCATTGCCGGCAGTGGTCGCCGAAGAGCTCGACGTCGACCCGTTCAGAGTGGACGTCATCACACCGGAAAATCCATTTTTCATCGCGTACATTCATCCGCTCTGGCACGTGTTCTCGACTGGCGGCAGCACCAGCGTATCGCTTGAATACACACGCCTGCGCCATGCCGGAGCCACCGCCCGTGCCATGCTGGTCGCCGCGGCGGCAAAGCGCTGGAGGGTCGCCGCGCAGGCATGCACTACCGACAATGGCCGCGTGCTGCACGCCTCGAGCGGGCGCAGCGCCAGCTATGGCGAGCTTGCCGAGCAGGCCGCCCGTTTGCCCGTGCCGGACAAAGTCACGCTCAAGCGCCCGGCGGATTTCAAATACATCGGACATCTGATGAAAAAGCGCGGCGCCTTTGAGAAATCGACCGGACGCTTTCGCTATAGCATCGATGTCGAGCTGCCTGACATGCTGGTGGCAGTGGTCGAACATGCGCCGGTGATCAACGCCCGGGTGAGGGCGATCGATGCGAGCGCCGCGCTTGCCGTGCCGGGCGTGCGGCAGGTGCTGAAAATACCGGCCGCGCCCACGTCGGTGCTGGGTGGAAACCAGGAGGGCGTTGCGGTGTTGGCCGACACATACTGGGCTGCGCAAAGCGCTCGCCAGCGCCTGAAAATTACGTGGGACGACGGTGCGTTCGCGCACTTCGACAGCGCGGCACTGCCGCGCCTGCAGGCGCAATTCCTGGGCAGTCCCGCTGCCGCGCCGGTGAGCACGGTATCGCAAGGAGATGCCGCTCGAGCGTTGCACAAATCCGAGCGTCTGATCGAAGCCGAATACCTGATGCCATACAAAGCCCAGAATCCGCTCGAGCCGATCTGCGTGAGCGCACAGGTCAAGGACGGCACGGTGACGTTCTGGGGTGGCTTGCAGGTACCATCGACCGCCCGCGAAGCGGCTCGGGTAGTGACCGGCATCCCGGCCGAACGCGTAGTGCTGCACGACATGGTCTCGGGCGGCAGCTTCGGCGCGCACGAGTCGAAGTACTGGCTTTATGAGGTAGTTTATCTGGCGAAGGCGACCGGCCGCCCCATCAAGCTGATGCATAGCCGCGAAGATGAAATGCGCGCGCTTTATTACCACGCGGCGACCTACCACAAGTTGCGCGGCGCGCTCGGTAGCGACGGTCAGCTCGATGCGCTGCAACTGCGCGCGGTCTGCCCCGCGTCGCCGGAGCAATGGGAGCCGGGTTACACCGAACGCCCCGACAAAATGGACTACAGCACGACCGAAGCGATCTCCAAGTGGGATTTCGCTTATCGTGCCCCCAACCTCGATCTTGCCTGGGTGCGGCACGAGACGGGCGTGCCGACCGGCTGGTATCGGGCGGTCAGTTTTATTCCCAATGTGTTTGCACTCGAGAGCTTTATCGACGAACTCGCCCATGCCGCGGGTATCGATCCGCTGGCGTACCGGCTCGCTCACATGCACGACCGGCCACGCCACGTCGAGGTCCTGCGGCAGGCGGCCGAGCGCGCCGGCTGGGCGCAGCAGCTGCCCGAGTGTACTGCACTGGGATTGGCGACGAACCAGGCTTATGGCAGCTATGTGGCGGTGGTCGCACGCGTGCAGCGGCACGGCGACGGCGCGAACGCGGTAGTCTCGGTGCAGCGTCTGACCTGCGTGGTCGATTGCGGGTTGATGGTCTCGCCCGCCGGAGTGGAGGAACAGATCTACGGCGGATTGATGTGGGGGTTGGGGCACGCGCTGCTCGACCGCGTCGACATCGAGGGCGGGCGCGTGCGGCAGGGCAATTTCGACACTTATCGGGTGATGCGCATGGATGCGATGCCAGAGATCGATATCGTGCTCATTCAAGGCGACGTCGCCAAGCCTGGCGGCGTGGGGGAGTTGTCCAGTCCGTCGGTCGCGCCTGCCGTAGCCAACGCTCTATTTCGCCTGACCGGCGTGCGCCAGCGCACGACACCGCTCAAGTTGACCTGAGTCGCCGGGCGCCAGGGGACTACCGGTGAAGGGATTGCGTCGGCGCGCGCCCCAGGCGCTGCAACAACCGATTGATCGACAGCAGAAATGGCTTGATTTCATGAGGCGCGGCGGCGATGTCGAGCGGGCGCAGGTCGGATTCGCTGCGCGCGTCGAGTTCGGTGGTCAGTCGATTGACCGATCCCAGCGTCTTTCGCACGGCGAGTACGACCAGGCCGATCAGAGCCGCCAGCAAAATGCCAAACGGCATGATGGTGCGCAAGCCGCTG